>NZ_ASSJ01000016.1 GCF_000473895.1 Rubidibacter lacunae KORDI 51-2
CCTGGATTATTCATGAACTCTTATGCGGAGACCCTAAACCTTTTGCCGTAAAAGGCTTGCAGACTTTTTCTCTCAATGACAGTGCGTTTCTATACACGTAAATGGTGTCTAGGTCAGAGCAAGGGTTTTAGGCTTCGTTAAAATCTTCGTGAATAATCCAGCTAAGTCCTCACCCGTGCTAATGGGGTAACAGGCTCGTTAACGTGCAAGCTGCACGCTGTAGTAAAACCTAAATCATGGTTGTGGATGCCGGGTCTTCGTTGCAACTGCTAGTAGTGGTGCTCAACTATCGAACGCCAGCGCTGACGATTGACTGTTTGGCATCGCTGGACGGACAGCTCGTGGGGTGCAAACACGCTGTCGTTGTGGTGGATAACGCCTCTGGCGACGGGTCCTTACAGGAGATCGAACGCGCGATCGCACTCAATAACTGGCAGGCATGGGTCCGAGTGCTGCCATCTTCGGTCAATGGTGGTTTTTCAGCCGGCAACAATCTCGGGATCCAATCGGCACGGGCGGAGGCTTATCTCCTGCTCAACAGCGACACGATTGTCCGACCCGGCGCGATCTCCTCGCTCCTCAGGGAACTTGCAGCCCATCCTGCGGTAGGGATTGTTAGCCCGCGCTTGGAATGGCCGGACGCAACACCGCAGATCAGCTGCTTTCGCTACCGATCGCCCGGATCGGAAGCGATCGCTGCGGCGCAAACGGGATCGCTCACTAAGCTGCTGCTGCGCTTTGATATGCCGCTCCCTGTTACGGACAACGCGTTCGAGCCGGAATGGACTAGTTTTGCCTGCGTGCTTATACGCCGAGCGGTTGTCGAACGCGTTGGGTTGATGGACGAGGGCTATTTTATGTACTGTGACGATATCGATTACTGCCGGCGAACGCGGGCGTTAGGGTGGACGATCCGGTACTGTCCGGAGGCGCGTGTCGTACACCTGCGTGGTGGTAGCGGACCCGTGAAGCAAGAATTAGCAGCGCGCAAGCGCCCTCAACCCTATGTGTACGCATCGCGATCGCGATACTTCGCCAAATTCTATGGCGGTCGCCGCGGCTTGATCGTGGCCAATGCGTGTTGGCTGCTCGGCCGCAGCGTGTCGCTTTTTCGCGAGCTGCTCGGTCGCCAGACTCACCTCAGCGAGGCAACTGCCCGCGACATCTGGATGTACTGGCGCGATCCGCTGCGGCCCTATAAACGCGATCGCCCTAGGTAGACAATCGCCGATCCAGTAAGCAACGCTCTAAATCGTCCAGGGCAAGCCCAAAAAATTACGGCATGTCGAGATAGCGGAACAACCTGCCACTTCTCATGCCAAACGAAAAATTTCTCGACAGGTAGAGCGTCGAGAATGAAATCATAACCTGGGCGCGGACGTGCTCGCTGGGGTCGGCCCAGGGGTGTGGGCGTGGAGACGGAAATAGTTTGTGCCACCAATGCCCCACAGCCAGGGGTCGCCGGCGTCGGAGAAACACGAAGGTGGTTGCAAACTCGCGCCGGAGTGGTTATGCGGTCCGGTCACAATTGGGAACGAGCGGGCTATGGGGAAAGGTGGTGTGCGGCGACCGCAGCGGAGAAGGAGCTTTACTGACAGGGGCAGACGGGCGAGAGGGAGTGGCATCAAAGGGGTCAGCGGTCTCAGTGCCAGCGAGGGCATCAAGGAGATTGAGGATGTCGTCTGCGCGTAAGTTAAAGCAGCGATAGAGGGCTTGGGAAAACTGCTGGGCCTAGATATGAGGAAGGAGTTATCCAGGTCGGGTCAGAGGGGGCAATGCGTTCATCCTCCAAGCTGATTTTCTTCTCTCGCCTTCAAGCCGCTCTATCTCCAAAGTCCAGTCGGATAGTGTTCTGGTGGATATGGTATGGCAGATCCAACACTTCCTTGGTGCACGAACAAAAAAAGCCCTACAAGTAAACTCGCAAGGCTTAATCGCAGCAGTTGATGTATGAGGCGCAATCGCGTTCGAATAGCGATCGCCTGGAGGCTAGGTGGTATGGGTTTGCTTAATACGCCAGACCCATACTGCGCGAGGTTTCAGCACCCAGATAAACGCGGACGCTTAGGAAGTCGGTCGGGCAAGCCGTCTCGCAACGCTTGCAACCGATGCAATCTTCCGTGCGCGGCGAAGAGGCGATCTGGCCAGCCTTGCAGCCATCCCAGGGAACCATTTCGAGCACGTCGAGGGGGCACGCACGCACGCACTGGGTGCATCCGATACAAGTGTCGTAAATCTTGACGCTATGCGACATCTGAAAGGGACTCCTTAAGCTCGTTCGTTATTTGCACAGGGGAGATCGCGGGTCTCATGTAGTTTACCCCGCAGGTTTCGCCTCACTCGGACGCGATCGCTGGAATTTTAAACTCCGTAACAATAGCCGTAACATTGTCTGTAACAATTGGCTGCAAAAAATCGCCGCTTTAGCGGTTGGCTGAAAAAGTGTATCGGTTGAAGCCATCGCCCGAGACCCCCCGCGGCATGCCCATACGATCGCGAGCGGTAACCAAATGGCGATCGTCCGAGTCATTAGAGCTGGAGATCCAGACCTGGAGATCCAGCAAATCTAGATCCCTAATGGGTGCTAAAGATCGTGACAGGATCGAGCGGGAGCGGGCAGATGGTACCTAGGAAGCGGACGTGGAAGGTAATGGCAGCAAACGATGGTGCAAAGCAGTATCGATTCCTCAGGTCGTTGTCGAGCGTGCTGCTAAGCTGTTTGGCAATTATGTTTGATGCGGCGATCGCGCAGCCAGAAGTTCGACCGGATGCGCCATCGGCAACACAATCCTCGTCGCCTTCGGAGGAGATCGCGCAATCAACGCTGTTTGTCGATCCAATACGGGGCGATGACAGGGCTGAGGGTTCGGAATCAGCCCCATTGCGGACTATTGGGCAGGCACTCCAACAAGCACAGTCTAGGATGGTGGTACAGCTGGTAACAGGCCAATACGGCGCGCCTTCGGGCGAGGTATTTCCTTTACGGATACCGGCAGGTGTCACGCTACGCGGTAACCCTGAGACGCGCGGACACGGCATAGCAATTGAAGGTGGCGGGCTCCTTGCCAGTGAAAACGGCTCGCGGCAATCGGTCGCGCTCGCGCTCGGAGCAGGAGCGACTTTGAGCGGTGTGACGGTAACGAACCCGCAGCCGCGCGGGTCTGGTGTCTGGGTCGATTCAACGGCAACGGTAGCGCGCAACACCTTCACCCGTAGTGGCGGTGCAGGGATTGTGGTAGTTGCAGGGGCGTCAGAGATCGTCGAAAATTACACGCGCGGAAATGCTGATAGTGGAATTAATATTGTCGGCACAGCGACGCCGTTGGTGCGGGCTAATATCTGCGAGCGCGGTCGAATTGGCATCAATGTTGGGGATGAGGCAACACCCCGCTTAGTTGCCAACCAAATTCGCAGCAATCATATTGGCATATTCATCTCCGGTCGCGCGCAGCCGGTGTTGCAGTTCAATCACATTGGCAACTCCGGTGAAAGTGGAATTACTGCGATTGCTGACGCCCGCTTGCAGCTCGACAAAAGCAACGATTTTGTAAGTAATCCAGAAGACGTGCGCGATCTGACCGGAAATGCTATTTCCTCCGCCTCGCCGACGGCTGCACCAGCGTCCACATCTGGGTCCGAAGCACCAACAACTACTGTGCCAGAAGTACCGGAAGCAGCCGCACCAAGCGTGCCCGCCCCAGCAACCGCTCCGCCGATCGCCTCCGAAGCACTGGCAACTGCTCCCGCATCCCCTGCAGGTGATGCACCGAGCGTATCCACGCCCGCTAAAGCAACACCGATCGCTTCCGTAGTGTCGCCAACTTTGCCTGAAGCACCTATTGTTGCCACGCAAAGCGCGCCCATACCGTTGCCAGCCCCCACAGTTGCTCCTGCGTCCCCTGTAAGTGCTGCAGCGAGTACGCCCATATCGCCCTCTGCTCACGCGGTCGCCTCGGCATCTCCGTCAAGTACGCCTGCAACAGTTCCAGCGCCACCCGTTGCTGCTGCCCCGCCATCTACTTCGACCCCAGCACCCTCACCGCCCCGCCGGGTTAGCGGTCGAACCTTAGAAGCTTGGTTGACAGTCAAACCAGGATTTCTGCCTGCCGCGACGAGGACTACCACCACGACTGCTGTGGATACTAATAGCTCGGCCGCTAGTGGCGAGCGGTTTCGGGTACTTGTCGTGGCGACCGACGCTCAAACTGATATCGTCCGAGCGATCGCGCCCGAGGCTTTCCCGACCAGTCACGGCGGGCAAAGGGTGATGCAGGTAGGTATTTTTAGTACCCGTGCCAATGTCAATCGCGTCGTACGCGAATTCCAACAAGCTGGATTGGAATCAATCGTGCTGCCGAAGTGACACAGTGACGCCCACCGTCCAGCTCGGTACAATCAGCCTATGAAGCACGTTACGATTCCAGCGTGCGGGATTGACAACAGCGTTCGGCCGTATGAGCGGTATATAGTCATGTCAAAACATTTTGGAGCATTCCTAGGTGGCCTGCTGGTTGGCAGTGCAGTTGGTGCAGTCGCTGGCATGCTTGTTGCCCCGCGGACCGGCCGTGAAACGCGTCGGATTCTGAAGAAATCGGCAGACGCACTCCCCGAACTTGCTGAAGACCTTTCGAGCACCTTTCAGGTCCAGGCCGATCGCTTTTCGGAGTCGACGCTATACAGCTGGCAAGGTACGCTTGCGCGATTGCGCGATGCCCTTGCCATAGGACTTGAAGCCGGTCAGCTAGAAGTCCGCGATCTCCAGCAAACCAACCACGAACCGCAGTCTTCCGAGGCGGTTTCTGGTAACAACGGTGGCGAACGCCCCGCCTCCCCTGCTTGAAGGCAGTCCGCGGCTATCGTCATTCCCAAACAAAACCGTTTGCAAAACCTAGTTCCCTAGACAACTGACGCCCAGGACACACCATGAACCGGCTCTCAGCATTTGTACTAACCGCAAGCATGACAGCAAGTACGCTCGCGCTTGCGCTGCCGGTGGTCGCGCAGGATGGCAGTTGTTTTTTGCTCGACGAAAGCGGACAGCGCATCGACCTCGGCGCGCTTTGCGGCCAGGGCGACCGACGCGACTTGAAACCGGGTTTGTATCGGGTTCCAATCCTGCGCCGCTTGGGCGGGATTCCGGTCATTGAAGTAACCTTCAACGGCGAGCAGCGACTGGAGATGATGCTCGATACGGGTGCGAGTTCGACGGTCGTGTCGGCCGAAGGTGCAGAACTGCTCGGGCTGCGTCGCGAAGGATACGCCACGGTTAACACGCCCAGCGAACGTGGCGTACGTTTGGCATTCGGTCGGGTGTCGTCGATCGACGTCGGGGGAGCCACCGCTCAGAACGTTGTCGTGATCGTCGCGCCGTCACTGACAACGGGCTTGCTGGGGCAAAACTTCTTCTCCAAATACGACGTGTCGATTCGCCAAGACTTCATCGAGTTCAAACGCCGCTAAGGAGGCAGCTGCACAAGCGTCCCGCACTATAATGCCAGAGCTGTAACGCCCTCCTAGGTTTAGCTCCTCTTTTTCGGCGCACAAACTATAGCAATGAAAAGGTTGGTTGGGACAATCTCCAGAATGGAACTCCCGATAGACCCTCGTTGCAGTCTTGAAGTGTCTGAAGCAGCTCCTCAACTGTTATGCCAGAATCTCCAAGCACCTGGAACGCCGTGCAGTTCGATTCGAACAGTCTATTCGGAATATTGCGCTTCGGGTTACTCGCGGGTACGGTCCAACTCCTCGACAACCAGACTCGCGATCGCATCAGCTGCTCCCGGTTGCCCGCTCGCTGCCCGTAGCTCGGTGCGCATTGCCTCCAATTGTTTTGGGTGCTCTAACAGTGCTAACGCCAGCGCGGCAACCTCCTCCGCGCGCAAACGACCGCATAGCTCCGGAACGATTTCGCGGCCCGCCCAGATATTCGGCCAGGCATACAGTCGTTTGCGGCGTAGTATCAACCAGTTGATGGTGACGGCAAACAACTTACCTATTCCCGGCAAGTTCGCCAGCAAACCCGGTAGCCCGTCCCACGCCCGCATTGCATCCAATTGTTGCGTGGGCAACAAAACCACCATCGGTACCCCTAGAGCGCCCAGCTCTGCCGTGTTCGCTCCGACCGTCGTCAAACACAAGTGGCAGCTGGCGTACAGTCCATGAGGCGGGAACTCCGAACGCAACTCTACTGCCAAGCCGCTTGGCGTCCGCAATCGCGCGCGATCGCCGGTCATCTCCAACTGTGCAGGCGACCCACCCACTAAGGCGACTGCCGGATTGCGCTGTGGGTCGGCATAATGCGCGATCGCCTCGGGGGTTTGCGTCGGGGCAACGGGAATGATAAAGCGTACTTGCGGGCGACGGGCGCGGATCTGTTCGGCAATCGCCAGGCACAATGGCACGCCTTGGGTCAATTTGGCGGACTTGGAGCCGACGAGCAGGCCGATCGTCTGGACATCAATGTTGTCGATTGGCACGCGCTCGACCTCGGCCATGAGGTCGCCCACAATCCGCACTTTCAATCGGGCCCGCGCGGGCAGCTTTGCCACTGTTTGCCCCCGCATCGCCGCTATACGATCGACCCACCGCCACCACTGAGCATCCCATTCGGCGTAAATAATCGTGCGATAGCCTAACCGCCGCGCGATCCACACGGCAAAGAATCGATCGCCGCCCAGGAAGAGCACGACGCCACGCGATCGCCACGTCCACCGCTCTGCCGTCTGCCCCCACAGCAAAAACCGCCAGAACGCCTCGGCGGGCTGCACGCGATCGACTCCCGGCAATTGCCGCGCCACTGCTGCTTCCATCCCAGTTGCGTGCGGACACGGCGATAGCACCACCGAAACCCGCACCGCGCGCGCGGGCAACTGACGGCGCAATGCTTGCACCACCGGCCGCACCCATGTCATTACCTCGCCCGGACCGTTCGTCAGGATCAGGACGTCGGTTGGACTGTCGGCTCCAACAACGGTCGAGAAAGTCGTTTCGAATCGGTCGCCTGCAGCCACACCTTTGCCCGCAGCCACTACTTTGCTTGCATATGCGGTCGTGCCCGTCTCCAACCGCGCGCACATTTTATCGCAGTAGCACCTGAGATAAAATGTGCGCGCATAGTCTGCACCGTCTAGGCAACCGAGGAGATTTTCCGACGGCATTTAAGGGTTTGGCCGCATCTTGCGGAGAAGCAACAGAACTATTCGTGGCAAGTCAGCTTGAAAGCGCACGCATAAAGTCGTTCGCTAGTTGCTGCTGGCGACTGCGGTTGAGGCGGCAGATTCGGACGCTCCGTCGGCACGCTCGGCACGGAACATCCCAAACCGGCAGAGTCCCGCTCCAAACGCCAGTCGCATTAATAAGATCGTCGGGACTTCGCGCACGGATTTGATGAAGCCAGGAATGCCGTATTGCACCCAACCCCACGGACGAACGACCCCCTGCCAAATCGTATCGAACCAAGACGGTAAGGTCTGTTCTGTCCAGTCATCCGCGACCACATTTCCCCGAACTAACCCCGTTGCTGTTAGCAGCTCGGAGAAGCCTTCAATGCTAGAAAATGCCGGGTGCGACCACTGATCGAGCAGTTGCTGCATGACCGGGCGCTCCCAAAAATTCAGTGGCTTTTGGCGATCGTCGCGCTGATTCCAATCCGCGACAACCAGGATGCCGCCGGGTTTAAGTACGCGCAGGAGCTCCTTTGCGAACAGAGCTTTGTCCGGTATGTGCGGTCCGGCTTCAATCGACCACACGACGTCGAAGCTCGCGTCGGGGAAGTCTAGCGCCATCGCATCGCCAACAACAAAGGTTGCATCCAACCCGTCCGGCGTCAGCTCCCGGGCACGGCGGACCTGTCCGGAGCTGATCGTCACGCCCGTAACCGAGAAACCATACTCCCGTGCCAGCATCCGGCTGCTACCGCCAATGCCGCAACCGACATCGATGACGGTCGTACCGTGCGGGAGCATATCGAGTCCGCCCCAGCGCACCATCTCGCGAACGAAGGACTCTTTGGCGGCGATGAAGTTCTTGCGCTGCGGTGGCGAGCCGTAATGACCGAGATGAATGTGCTCACCCCAATAAAATTCTAGAATGCCGTCGTCCGTCCACTGGTCATAAGCGTTGGCAACCGAGTTGGACTCCCGGTATTTGCGCGCCGTAACCAGGTAAATTGCAACGGCAACCGCTAGCAAAACGATGATGAGGAGTAGTCCTATTGCAAAAGGCGCGATCGTCAAAAGCGTCATGGTTGTCGGCTCCGTCGCAAAGAAGTCGCTGAATGCAATTGAGGCGATCGCTCGGGCTAACAGCAGCGATCGGGTCGGTCCGCGCAATTCCCTGCCCCATTAAGCAGCATGGTAATGGCGAAACTGCCGCCGCGTGCTCCAACAAGGCACCGATACGGCAGCTTAATGAACCTTCACAACTCTAACAAGGTTCGCGCGCAGACCAGTTGCTCCAGGAAGGGGAATGCCAGAAGGGACATCGGGAACGGGGAGGAAGTTTCTCCGTTGGCGAGTTGCCGCGTGCCCGATTGCCGTGCAGAGATGGTGCTAACATGCGGACCATTCGTTTACGGGCATCCCGAGAGCCAGATCGTGAGCTACACTCCTGAGCGTCGCTGGCAATTTTGGATCGATCGTGGCGGTACCTTTACCGACGTCGTCGCCCGCCGACCGGACGGGGCGCTCCTCGTTCGCAAGCTGCTTTCGGAAAGCGATCGCTACGCGGATGCAGCCGTGCAGGGCATTCGCGAGGTAATGGGACTCGCACCCGACGCATCCCTGTCGGGCGAGCGCATTGAAGTTGTCAAAATGGGCACGACGGTGGCAACTAACGCGCTGCTGGAACGGCACGGCGATCGCGTGGTATTGGCGATTACGCAAGGGTTGCGCGACGCGCTCCGCATCGGCTACCAGAACCGTCCGGATATCTTTGCCCGGCAGATCCGTTTACCCGTGCCACCCTACGAGCGCGTGGTGGAAATTGCCTCCCGCATCGATGCTCGCGGGAACGAGCTGGTCCCGCTCGATCGCGAGCGGGCGCGGGCGGACCTGCAGGCCGCCTTCGACGAAGGCATTCGCAGTTGCGCGATCGCCCTCATGCACGGCTACCGCTACCCCGACCGAGAGCGCGCCATTGCCGCGATCGCTCGCGAGATCGGCTTTACGCATGTCTCGGTTTCCCATGTCGTCAGTCCGCTCGTCAAGCTCGTCAGTCGCGGCGAAACTACTGTTGTCGATGCGTACCTGTCGCCGATTTTGCATCGCTACGTTAATCGCGTGGCCGCCCAACTCCGAGCGACCGACGGGCAAGTTCCGTCGCCGGATCCGTCGCCGCGGTTGATGTTCGTGCAATCCAATGGGGGACTGACGGACGCCACAACCTTTCGCGGCAAGGATAGCATCCTGTCCGGTCCGGCTGGGGGTATCGTTGGAGCCGTTAAAACCAGCGCGATCGCGGGCATCGACAAGCTCATCAGCTTCGATATGGGTGGGACGTCCACCGACGTCGCGCACTACGCCGGCGAGTACGAGCGCAACTTCGAAAACCTCATTGCCGGCGTGCGCTTGCAGGCCCCGATGTTAGACATCCATACCGTTGCGGCAGGCGGCGGTTCGATCGCGCGCTTCGACGGCACGCGCTACCGCGTCGGTCCCGAATCGGCCGGGGCTAACCCCGGACCGGCAGCTTACGGCAAGGGCGGTCCGCTGACCATTACCGACTGCAACGTCGCGGTCGGGAAACTGCATGCAGACTTCTTTCCGCGCGTCTTCGGACCGGATGCAGATCGCCCTTTGGATGTCGGCGCGGTGCGCGATCGCTTCACCCAGCTTGCTGCAGAGATCGGTGGCGAGCGCGCGCCTGAAAAAATTGCCTCCGGTTTCTTGGCGATCGCGATCGAAATCATGGCCGGCGCGATCGCGAAAATTTCCTTGGAACGCGGCCATGACGTATCGAAATACGCGCTTTGTTGCTTTGGCGGAGCGGGGGGGCAACATGCATGTTTGCTTGCCGAAGCGCTGGGCATCGAGCGCATCTTAATTCACCCGCTCGCGGGGGTCTTGTCTGCTTACGGCATCGGGCTGGCAGACGTCCGCGTGCTGCGCGAGCGATCGCTCGAACTCGAACTGAATGCAGAGAACTTGCCGGAGTTGGAGCTACAGTTAAGCGAACTCGTGAAACAAGGGGAGTCCGAACTCGAACGTCAAAATCTGGGCGGGGAGCGCGAGCTGCAAATCTTACGCAAAGTCCATCTCAAATACAACGGAACCGATGCGGCGATCGGGGTGGATTTCGACACGATCCCGGCGATGCGCCAGCAGTTTTCAACCCTGCACCGACGCCGATACGGCTTTACGATGCCCGACCAATCCCTCGTGGCAGCAACCATTGCCGTCGAGTCGATTGCGCTGTCCGATGTCGAGGCCGACTCCGCCCGCGAGCGCGGATCGGATGCGCCGCCCCAGGCGATCGCCACCGTGTCGATGTACGCGCGCGGTTCGTGGCATGCAACCCCCGTTTACCCCCGCGAAACCCTGCAGCCCGACAATCGCGTGACCGGTCCGGCGATCGTGGTTGAGTCTACAACTACGACAGTTGTCGAACCCGGTTGGCAGGCAACCGTCACACCCCATGCCCAGCTGTTACTCGATCGCTGCGCAGCCCCGCAGACAGCCAGCCAAGCTATCGCCAATACCGTCGGTGGACGCGATTTGTCGGTCCCCGATCCGGTCTTGTTGGAGGTGTTCAACCATCTGTTTCGCGCGATCGCCGAACGCATGGGCACGACGCTACAGAACACCAGCTATTCGGTCAACATCAAAGAGCGCCTCGACTTTTCCTGTGCGGTGTTCGACGCGGACGGTTGGCTCGTAGCCAACGCACCGCATATTCCCGTTCACCTCGGCTCGATGAGCGAGAGCGTGCGCGGCTTAATGGCAGGCTGCGGCGGACGCTTCCAACCCGGCGACGTTTACGCGCTCAACAATCCTTACAACGGTGGCACGCATTTACCCGATATCACCGTCGTGACGCCGGTTTTCGTCAAGCCAACCGACTCGCGCCCGCAATTCTACGTTGCCTCGCGCGGCCATCATGCCGATATCGGCGGGATCGCGCCCGGCTCGATGCCGCCATTCAGCCAGCACACCACCGAAGAGGGCATTCTGCTCGATAACGTCCGGCTGGTCGCGGATGGTAAATTTTGCGATCGCGAACTGCGCGAACTTCTCGCCAGCGGACCTTATCCCGCGCGCAAACCGGACCAAAACGTTGCCGATCTCAAAGCGCAAATTGCCGCCAACGAACGCGGGATCGATGAATTGAAGCGCGCGATCTTGCAATACGGATTGGCAACCGTAGTCGCTTATGTCAAACACGTTCAGGACAACGCCGAGGAGTCGGTTCGGCGCGCGATCGGCGCGCTTCATGACGGCAGTTTTACCTGCGAACTCGATACAGGGGCAAAGATTTGCGCGACCGTCTCGGTCGATCGCGTTGCGCGCAGCGCACGGGTAGACTTTTCAGGCACTTCGCCCCAACAGCCCAATAACTTCAATGCGCCGAAAGCAATTTGTAAGGCAGCCGTGCTCTACGTGTTTCGTACGCTCGTCGAAGACGATATTCCTCTCAATGACGGGTGTCTGAAGCCATTGGACATCGTCGTTCCCGAGGGTAGTATGCTCGCGCCGAGAGCGCCCGCTCCCGTCGTTGCCGGGAATGTGGAAACCTCGCAGGCGATCGTCGACGCGCTCTACGGTGCCTTGGGGTTAAGCGCCGCTGCCCAAGGCACGATGAACAACTTTACGTTCGGCAACGCCAAGTATCAGTACTACGAGACGATTTGCGGGGGGTCGGGCGCGGGTCCGGAGTATGACGGTACCGATGCCATCCATACACACATGACGAATTCGCGGCTGACCGATCCGGAAGTGTTGGAATGGCGCTTTCCCGTGGTGGTCGATCGCTTTGCCATCCGAGCGGGGAGTGGCGGTAGCGGACGTCACTGCGGCGGCAACGGCACGATTCGCCACATTCGCTTCCTCGAGCCGATGACAGCAGCGATTTTATCCGGGAGACGGCGGGTCGTTCCCTTCGGATTGGCAGGGGGTGGCGCGGGTGCTCCCGGTCGCAATGCCGTAGGGCGTTCAGACGGCACCGTAGAAGAACTTGGCGGAACGGCGGTTCTAGAGGTACAAACTGGCGACACCATCATTATTGAAACTCCCGGCGGTGGCGGTTACGGTTGGGCTCGCGAGCGATCGCCTGAGGCCTCAACATAAGCATGGCAATATCTGCCCCGCGAGCGGTTTCGAGCGGAACGATCTCGGCTCGGACAGATTGCTCCATCCTTAGAAACACGATCGCGATCGCCTCGTGCAATGGTAGGTCGGTCGTAAGGGCTATCCGCTGGGGGATGCCAACATGCGCGAACGGGCAGCAACGGTCTTTTGCCCAATCGCGACCGAAAAACTTTTCGAGTTTCCCCACCAAGAACCCCGACACAACTGGTGGTGGGGTGTGGAATGGTAAGAGTCACTGCCGAGCGAGTCCGAATTTTGCAGCAACTCGAGCCGTTGGAACTACGCTGCAGGTGTCGGCAACGATGCACGCGGTTTCCGCTATTTCACCCCCCCAAGCTGTCCCAGGAATACGACTCATAAGGCAACTATCTCCGTCAGTGGTTGCCCGAGCTAGCTAACAGTCCCGGCAGCACGATCCAAGAACCTTGGAAGCTCACGGAAGACAAGCGATAGCGACTCGGCGTTACTCAAGGCGTCAACGCCCCGCGTCCGGTTGTGGATTTATGAAGTCGGTGAAAGCCAACGAAAAAGTTCTTCGGTGCTGCCCCAATAGGTTAATCATCTCGATTCCAGAGGGCTTGCTCGTAAATCGCGGCACTGGTGTCTAACTTACGGCGACTTGGGGCAATCTAAGCGTGACGTACGATCCGGATGTTGGTAATGATTGCTAGCCAATCGTTAGATCGAGAAGATCGAAGCAACTGGGTCTCTTCTAAGGCGGCACGCGCTGTTGTCAGCGCATGCAGACGTCTTGGCTTGGGTCTTATTTTTGGTCGCCGTTTGCCAAAACGCCCTGCAGGAAAATGTCGGCGAGGCCTTCTGCCATTTCCTGCTGTTCCTTTATGGATGCTTCCGGGCTCATGATGGTGCGATCGGAAAACCCTGCGACGGCAAACATGCCCAAAAACACCTGCGCGACGATACGCGGATTCATGCGCCGATATATGCCGCGATCCATCGCCGTCTCGAAAAATGCTTCAGCAACCTCGGTCATTTTAGAAATAACTTCAGTTTGAATGCGCTCTCTTAACTCGGGATGGAACTGCGCCTCGATGAAACATACGCGCATCATATCGCCATTTTCGTGTAGGTTTATCATGCGCCGTCGCATCACCTGTGAAATGGCTTTGTAGCTGCCCATTTCGCTCAGTTCGGTTAGCAGATCGGTCAATAAATCAACCCAACCTTGCGTCGCAACTTCAATTAAAATGGCTTTTTTGTTGGTGAAATGACGAAAGAGGGTTCCTTCAGCAACCCCTGCTTCGGCCGCGAGGTCGCGCGTTGTCGTTGCCTCGTACCCTTTGCGAGCAAACAAGCGTTGCGCGGCTTTGAGAATGCGCGATCGCGTGGTTTCCTCGGGCTTGGGGGTCGTACGCGCAACGCGGTTCGTTCGCCGACGAAATACCTGCATGGTCGATTGCCGGGTGGACTATTTAATATTGTCACCGTAGCCTTAATTTGCGTTTGCGCGTTCCAGCGCTCACAAACCTTCACAGATTGTTAAGACCGGATAAATTGCCCAGCCCGGTTTGCCGCATTTCTAAACATGAATCGACTAGCTTCTTCCTCACGACGACTCTGGGTCGGCTTACTGCTTCTGCTCGCGATCGCTAGCTGGAGCATTGCCGCCCGCGCCGATACGTCGCCGGTGCCGCCATCGGCATCAACCTCGGCTTCAATTCAGCCTTACCTCGATCGTGTCAGCGATCGCATTACGGAATTTACATTAGACAACGGTTTGCAATTTGTCGTTCTCAAAGACAATGACGCGCCGATCGTGTCCTTCGTGACCTACGCTGATGTCGGCGCGGTGGACGAGGAGGCTGGGAAAACCGGCGCCGCTCACTTTTTAGAACACTTGGCATTCAAGGGTACCGAGCGCATTGGCACGACCGATCGCACTGCCGAACGCACGGCGATCGCGCGGTTGGATGCTTTACGCGACCAGCTGGAGGCAGCCAGGGCCGACGGCAAGACCGACGAGACTATTGCCGGGTTGCAAGGGCAGTTTGCGGCCGCGCAGCAGGACGCCGATCGCGCAATCGACCAAAACGCCTACGGCCGCATCATCCGCATTGAGGGCGGCCTCGGTTTGAATGCGGCGACCTCGCCGGATTACACGGTGTATTTCTGCAGTCTGCCGGCTAACAAGCTGGAACTGTGGATGTCGCTGGAGTCGGAGCGTTTTCTGGAACCGGTGTTTCGGGAGTTCTACAAGGAACAGCAAGTCATCCTCGAAGAACGGCGGCAGCGAACGGACGATTCGCCTATCGGCACGTTGATCGAATCGTTCCTGGCCCGGGCGTTTGCGGTGCATCCCTACGGTCGCCCGACGATCGGCTTTGCCGAAGACATTCGCAACCTGCGCCGGGAGGATATTCGCGAGTTCTTTGCCAGGCACTACGTCCCGAGCAAGCTAACGATCGCGATCGCAGGCGATGTGGACCCGGTGGAGGTGCGGCATTTAGCAGAGACCTACTTCGGTCGCTTTCCGGCGCGATCGGCGCTTGCGGACGCGATTCCCGAGGAGCCGCGGCAGCAGGAACTGCGGGAGTTCGAGCTGGGATTGCCGTCGCAGCCGCTGTACCTCGAAGGCTATCACCGCCCGGCCCTAACCCACCCCGACGAACCGGTGTACGAGATTCTCGCGGACTTGCTCGGGAGCGGTCGAACCTCGCGGTTGTATAAGTCGCTCGTGGTCGAGCAGCAGGTGGCCCTATCTGTTCAAACGGACAATGCCTTTCCCGGCAACCGCTATCCGAGCTTGATGCTGTTTTACGGTGCGAGCGCGCCCGGCCGAACGCTGGACGAACTCGAAGCGGCACTGACCGCAGAACTCGATCTCCTCAAAACCGAACCCGTTGCAGCAGAGGAACTCGCTCGCGTCAAAACCCAAGTTCGAGCAAGCTTGTTGCGATCGCTCGACTCTCCAGCCGGTATGGCGCGGCAGCTGGCGGAATATCAAGCTAAGACCGGCGACTGGCGCAACTTGTTCGCCCGTGTCGAGCAGCTTGCTGCAGTCACACCAGAAGACGTGCAGCGCATCGCCCGCGCGACCTTCGTTCCGGAAAATCGCACGGTCGGCCGGTTGCTGTCAGTGGATGCGCCGGACGCCGAGCGCCCTGCAGAAAGCTGAAGGATGTCACCGGCAAAGCGCGTCGCGATCGCCTTGCCGGCTCGACTGCCGGGTCACCGCGCGGTCGCATTTTGAGCCGGCCGCGCTCTGGCGACACTCCACCCATCGTCGGACTTCCCATCTGATGACGAATCTAACGACGAATTACCGAATCACCCCGACAAATCACGATGAAATACCGCCTGCGCTCTCTGTTTTGGCTCGGTCTCGGTTTGTTCGCTGCCCTGGCGATCGCCGCATTTGGGCCCGGCCCGGCCGAGCAAGCCTTCGCCGCCACGCCCCGCCACTACACGGAGCTGGAGTTCCCGCCGCTGCCGGACGTGGAGCTGCCTGACTACACGCGCTTCCAGCTCGACAATGGCGCGATCGTGTATCTGATTGAAGACCGCGAACTGCCTTTGGTGCAGGGAACGGCCGTGTTGCGAGTCGGGGCGCGCCATGAGCCAGCCGATCGCGTTGGCTTAGCCCGATTGATGGGAGTGGCCCTGCGCGCGGGCGGCACGGAGAACCACGCGCCCGACGAACTGAACCAGCTGCTAGAGCAGCGGGCAGCATCGGTAGAGACTCGGGTCGGACTGGATGCGGGCACGGCCAGTTTTTCCGCCCTCAGCGAAGATTTAGAAACGGTGTTCAAGTTGTTCGCCGAGGTGTTGCGATCGCCAGCCTTCGGCCCGGAGCAGTTGGAGTTGCTGATGCGGCAAGCGCGCGGCACGATCGCTCGCCGCAATGACGATCCAGGAAACATTGCCGGTCGGGAGTTTCGGAAGTTGATCTACGGCGAAGATAGCCCTTATGCGCGGACGGTGGAATACGCCACGCTGGCGCGGATCGAGCGCGCCGACGTGCTGGAGTTCTACCGCACCTACGTGCGGCCGGACAATCTGGTGCTCGGCATCGTCGGCGACTTCGAGACGGAGAAAATGCGCGCGCTGGTCGAGCAAACCTTTGGCGATTGGCAGGGATCGGGTCCCCTACCGAATCTGGAACCGCCGCCAACCGAGCAAGTGCAAACGGGCGGCTTGTATTTCGTAGAGCAACCGCAATTGACGCAAAGTAACGTGTTGCTCGGACACGTGGGCGGTCAATTTGACGCTGCGGATTATCCGGCGATGCGGGCGATCGATTCGCTGCTCAATGGCTTCAGCGGGCGTCTGTTCGACGAAGTGCGATCGCGTCGGGGCTTAGCGTACTCGGTATATGCTGCATGGAGCGCGGATTACGATCGCCCCGGTTTGTTCGTTGCGGGCGGTCAGACGCGATCGCAAACGACGGTGCCCTTCGTGCAGGCGATCGAGACGGAAATCGAGCGGCTGCGTTCGGAGACGGTTTCGACCGAGGAGTTGGACAATGCAATCGAGGCAGCGGCCAACTCGTTTGTGTTTAACTTCCAGACGCCGAGACAAACGCTGAGCCGGCTGATGCGCTACGAGTTCTACGACTACCCCGAAAACTTCCTATTCGAGTCCCAGGAAGCACTTCAAGCGCTAACTCCGAAGGATATTTTGGCAGCCGCTCGCAACAATCTCAAACCCGAACAGCTCGTTACGGTCGTCGTCGGCAACTCCCGAGACATCCAACCGCCGCTGAGCAGCTTGGATGCTACCGTGACGGCACTCGACGTAACGATTCCGCCCGATCCGAATGGCTGATGCGTATGGCGATCGCGTCGCCAATCTAGTTAACAATCGAGCGATCGCGGTTTACTCCCTCTCATCGCAGGCAATCGCCGATTTGAGTTAGCGAGGACGGGATCGCTGCAGCTATTGCCAAATGCGCGTTAGCGGCAGAACGAAGCCGGACAACACATCCTCGCCGGTCAGCTCTGCAGGCTGTTCCAAGCTTTCCACGTTGCGGTCGGGGCGGTAAATCTCCACGCGTCGGTTGTGCGGGTCGATGAGCCAACCCAAACGCAAGCCATTGTCGATGTACTCGCGCATCTTCGCTTGCAACTCTGCCAGGCGGTCGCTCGGCGATCGCAACTCGATCGCGAAGTCCGGACAGATGGGCGCGAACCCTTCTTTCTGCTCGGGCATCAGCGCCTCGTAGCGCTCGGACGCAATCCAGGCGACATCCGGCGACCGGAGTGCACCATTGGGCAGCACGAAACCTGCCGACGGACCAAATGAAACGCCGCCGTGTTGTCGGGTCCAGAGTCCGAGGTCGATCGTGATGTCTGTATTGCGACGGTCCGACTCGCTCCCACTGGGGGGATTCACAAGTAATTCTCCAGCAGCAGTTCGCTCCAACTGCAGGTCGCGGTTTTCGGCCGCGATCGCGGCAAACTCTTCCAGAGTGACCTTCAGTGGCATCTCGGGCAAGCGAATGGATATCGGCTCGGACAACGGCACGTGGAATTGCCTCGAGTTCTGCTTATAGTTTAGTGGCGCGATCGCTGCAAACATGAGGCGATCGCGATCGAGCGTGTGGCGATCGCGTTACTCCACGTCCGAGTCAGTTGTAGGATCGGGCGCAGTATCAGACTCAATGGCGTTTCTTGCTCCGCGCATACGGAGTTGCCGCAAGTAAATCAGCGAGGTGATTAGCAGCCCCAATACGTCGGTGACCAGGCCCGTGTGCAGTAACAGCAAGGCAGAACCAATCAGCAAGCATCGTTCCAGCACGTTGGCGTGCCGGATGACATAGCCCATGGTGCCGGTGGAAAAAGCATACATACCGGCGGTCGCGGTGAAAATCACCCACAGTCCTTCGTACCAACTGCTCAAATCGAGCAGTAGAAGCTTGGGATTGAAAATGAATATAAATGGGAGAATTGCCGTGCGTAAGTCGTAGGTGAATCCCTGCACTCCTGTCCTCACGGGGTTACTGCGCGCGATCGCTGCAGCAGCGTAAGCTGCCAAACCGACTGGAGGAGTGTCATCGGCCAGAATCCCAAAAAAGAATACAAACAGGTGTACTGCGATTAACGGAATATCGTAGCCAAACTGAGTGCCCAAGGTGTAGATGACGGGAGCAGTCAGCGTAGCCACCACAATGTAGTTAGCAGTGGTAGGCAATCCCAGCCCCAAAATCAAGCTGGCGATCGCGGTTGCAAGTAGAACAAATGTAAATTGCAACCCATTGCCGAAGGCCTCGGAGTTACCCCCAAGCGCGTCCAGGATGGGGAAGAGAATCGTGCCAATCCCAGACGCAAGCCAAGCGGCAATGCTCTCTACAATCTCCGTGAGACGTAACCCCAGACCCGTCAAATTAACCGCTCCGACGACAATCCCTGCTGTGGAAACAGCAATGGCAATGCCGACCATATTTTTGGCTCCAGCCTCCAGGCCATCCACGATCGTGAAGGCCGATTCTTTAAGAGAGGTGGCGATTGGCTTCTGCCGCTTGACTGCTGCCACCACCGATTTGATCAGCGCTAATGCTGGTAGGGAAGCGATCGCGTAAGTTACTGCCAAGCTCGGGCTCACTCGAGCAACGGCGAGACCCCAGACCAATACGACAATGGGTATCAGATTGTGAGAGCCCAACACAATTGTCCGCCGCCGAGGTGGGATTGCCTCCCGCGGCAATCCCCGCAGACCGAGTTTGAGTGCCTCTAAGTGCACTATATAGAAGAGAGCCAAATATGAAATTACCGCCGGAACAACAGCAGCCTTAAGGACGTTGGGATAAGACTGATCCGTAAACTCGGCAATAATGAAAGCCGCAGCTCCCATGACAGGCGGCATCAACTGTCCGTTTGTAGATACGGCAACTTCAATGGCTGCTGCCTTGATCGCGGGATAGCCGGCTCTGACCATCAACGGGATCGTGAAGGTTCCCGTAGATACCACATTGGCGAGAGAAGAGCCGGAGATCGTTCCGGTGAGTCCCGAAGCAACCACAGCCGCCTTTGCCGGTCCACCTCTGAGACCGCCTAGAAAAGAGTTCGCAACATCAACGAAAAATCTCCCAGCTCCCGCCTTGTCAAGCATCGAGCCGAATAAAACAAATAGGAAAACGAAGTTCGTGGAGACTCCGAGTGCAACGCCAAATATGCCTTCAGATGTAACGTACATCTGAGAAATGAGGCGATCTATGGGGTATCCCCGGTGAGCAATAAGCTCTGGCAGGTTTATCGGAATCGTTCCCCTCGGACCGGTAAGACTGTAAACAATAAAAAGCCCGGCAATGATAGCGAGAGAAGGGCCCACGGTGCGACGCGTGGCTTCCAATAAGACCAAAATAAAAATTGCGCCGAGCCAAACCTCGCGGGCGAGCGGAATGCCGGTTCGCTCTTGCAGACCGGCATACTCGACGACCAAGTACAACGTGCCCGTAATGCCAATCGCAGCGATTAAATAGTCGTACCAAGGAATCCGAGCTGAGTCTCTAGTCCGTCGAAGAGGAAACAGCAGAAAGCCAAGTGCGAGTGCGAAAGTCAGGTGAATGGCCCGCGCGCGCGCAGCATCCAAGACAAAAGCACTCGTCAGTCCTAGCTGAAACACCGACCAGGATACGGCTAGTGAGAAAACGAGCCAGCGGTTAAACCCCCTCAAGATTCTCCCGCCGGTTTCGTTTTCTTCAACCAGCTGCTGGGCTTCGGCGATTCCGTCATCCAGATGCGGTTGTTCGGACATTATTCAACTGCAAAACCTGCTTCTCTGTAAGCTCGGGCGGCACCGGGATGCAGCGGGGCTCCCAAACCTTGCAAGGCAGCTTGCGGCGTCAGATTCGCCAAAGCCGGGTGGGTAGCTTGGAAGTTGTCGAAGTTGTCCAGAACGGATTTGACGATTTTGTAAACAACATCGTCGCTAAGGTCGGTACTGGTCACGAAGAGCGCCTTGACGCCAAAAAGAGTCAGTTCGGTGTCCTGTCCGGTGTAGGTGCCGGCAGGCAGGGTGGCGTAGGCAAAGTAGGGCGATTGCTCGATGAGTCCGTCTAGAACCGAGTCCTTCAGGGGAACGATCTTGACGTTGGTATTCGCGGAGATATCTCGGATTGCCGCCGCGCCGATACCGACCGCGTAAAAGAAGCAGTCGCCTCGCCCGTCGCGCAACAGGTCGGGAGCCTCAGCTGCCTTCAGATACTGTGCTGTGAAGTCGCTTTCTTCCATGCCATAGGCTGCCAGCATGGCACGTACGATATTCAACTGCCCCGAGCCGGGATTACCAATGTTAATGCGTTTGCCTTCAATGTCGCGGAAGCTATTGACACCAGCATCCGCCCTGCAGACTAAATGTAGCGGCTCGGGGTGGAGCCCCATTACGCTGCGCAACTTTTCAACTGCGGCACCTTCAAAGGCCGCCTCGCCGTTGAATGCCTGGTAAACGACATCAGACTGAGCAACAGCTAGGTCGAGCTGTTCTGCGGCGATCGCTTTGACGTTGAAAACCGATCCTCCCGTAGACTCAACCGTCAAACGGATGCCAACATCGGCTTCGTTAACAATTCTTGATGTTGCGCCGCCAACGGGGTAGTAAACCCCAGTAACCCCCCCAGTACCGATGGTGTATAGGCTCTGCGCCCGGACAGCTACAGCTGACATAGCAGACAAGGCTAATCCGCAGGCAAATAGCCACAATGCCTTCTTATTCGAGTTCATCACGTTACCTACACTTCATCACTGCAATCCTGAGGCGAAAACCTCCTACAGGGAGGTGCTCTGATGCTACATCCTATCAGCCTCGGTATCGATAGCCGAACAGGGCGTCGCAGCACCTTCCGGTCCGTGTGGCGGCAGAAACCCCGCTCGGAATGGAGTCGATACCCGTTAAACCCAATCCCCTGCCAAGACGACTAGGTGCGTGACAGCCCAAACGAGCGCTCCTAGAAGTGCTGGCAGTTGTCATCGTTCGATCGCATGGAGTGGTGATAGCGATCGCCCGAGGCTTTTGCTCGGGAGCGGTTTTGCGATCGGGTGCAGTTCCGGGCTCGGGGGGACTTTCGGCTTAAATACTGTCAGCCGATTATCGTTCGGCGAGCTGCGCCAAATAGCGCAAGGCATCGGCAATATAACGCGCGCAATCCCGGGGCGACTTATCGTAGAATGCACGCCAGGCAAGCGCTTTCTCGCTGTCATAGTCCGCCTCGCGACCGGGATGCTCGTCCAGCCACGCCAAACGAACCGCATGACCGACGAGTACGTCCAGCACCAGATACTCCTCAATGTGCAACTCGGGATTGCGCTCGAACAGGGCGCTCAGCTCTACTAATGCCTCGATCGTGACTTGGCGGTACTCGGGCGAGTCAATTTTGTTAAGCAAATGCTCTACGCGCAGCGCGAAGTTCTTTTCGCCTGGCGTCATCTCCGAAAGCAACCGCTTGCTTTCGAGGCGGTTGCGCCGCTCGAACTTATCGCCGATGACGATGCCCGGGCAGCCTTTTAGGAGTTGCCAGACGCTGGGATAGAAATCTTTCGGCACTCGATTTAGCGCGCCGGTTAACTGCCGCCAGCGCAACCACCC
The DNA here is from genome assembly GCF_000473895.1 of Rubidibacter lacunae KORDI 51-2. Lineage (NCBI taxonomy): Bacteria > Bacillati > Cyanobacteriota > Cyanophyceae > Chroococcales > Aphanothecaceae > Rubidibacter > Rubidibacter lacunae. Next base: position 21,843 of record NZ_ASSJ01000016.1, read on the forward strand.
TTCGGTCGTGTTTTCCGCCTCTGCATCCGGCTCCACGGATCGCACGATGACGTCGATACTGCCCAGGGGAGTGCGCGCGTGCAATGATTCCTGCTTCTGCAACATCGCGTAGGTTGAGTCGTAGCTTTCTAAAACCCGCCGCAAGCGTCGCTGGATCTGACTCGGCGGTAGTTTCATCAGCAAGTTATAAGCGTCATCTTGAGGAATGACGTGCTCCTGCCCCAACTCGCTAGCCAGCAGCAAAATCAAAAACCCGACGCGCAACATCAATAAGCCGTCCAGTAACTTCGGCTCCGATCGCACGATCGCGCTGAGGTAGATCAAAATCTCTTGGGTTAATACGCGATCGCCGATGTCCTCGCGACAATACTGGCAGATGCGATCGTAAATTTCCTGTCGCGACATCGGTTGATGAATTGCCGACCCTTCATCGTACGACCGCCCGACGGCAATCTGTTTGCCGTGAACGAGAATGTCCGTTACCGCATCGGATAAACCGATGTCGATCTTGCCAAGCAACCCAGCACAGCGCCGCACGACCGACCAGTGAATCGTCCCAGTCACCTCCGAGGAACCGGCCTTGGCGTATACCTCTTCCAGCAGCATTGCCACCGTTACCCGACGTTCGGGACCGCCAAAGCCTGTATCGAACTTCACACCCTGCAGTCTTACCAACGCCTGGAGCAACTCCACCTGTTCGTAAAGATTGGGCGACGACTGCAGGGTAGAGAGCAGCAAGCTCAAATTGGTTTCGCATTCCAGCGCAAATTCCTGAGTGTGGCTGAGCGGTCCGCAGCGCTCAGGACAATGGGGTAGGTGCTGCGGACGCGGTCGCGCGTTCTTGACCGCGGCGTCGGCCAGCCGAATGTTATTGAGACTATCGATGCGTTCGCTACTGGCCGTGAGGAGTAGCTGCTGCAAGCGCCCGAGCTTAACGCACACGCCGTTGCACTCACCAGCTTTGAGTTCCTGCAGCAGTTCTAAAAAAGGCTCGAGCATACCGCGATCGCCCGGTTCCTCATCGCTTGACGCCAACATGCGATGGGTCAGCAGCAGTGTCATCATCGGCCGCCCGAGGTCAGACCACTGACGCTGTAAATAGGCCAGCTCGCTTTTGAGCAAGTCGATAGTGAAGTGGTAGTCGAACGTGAGATAAAACTGCTGTTCGTCGAGGAAGGCAGGCAAAAACACAATGGTATCGCCGCAGATACGGAACGCACGCGAGGTCGTCAAACTGCGCAAGCGCCGGTGCGGCAAGCCGCTCAACCCCAGAGCATCGTTGCGCCCGACCTGTCCGTAGGTCGTCACGAGATCGGTGGCTCGGCGAATTTGAATTGGCTCAACCTGCTGCGGTGTTTCCGTTGCAATGTTGTGGTCGGCAAGTTGCGACTGCAAGGCTTCGTCTTCTGCCAATAACGCAATCTGCACGACAGCCGCGCGATCGCGGCCGACCTTCAAATGCCGTCCCAGCGGGTCGATATCGCCGGGCGAGATCGTGCCGTCCGCGAGCATTTGCCCCAGCAAATACAAGCTTTGCGCCCATACCAGCGGTAGATTCTCATTCGGGAGGCGCTGTTGCGAGTAAGGACGCGCGCGCTCGGCGTCGATGCGATCGCTGGGCACGTAATACACCTCTGGCAGCAGCTCCCAGCCGTCGCGCTTGACGCTGACGCGTTGTAGGCGATCGCGATACTCGCGGACTCGGTCCAGATCGCCGCTAAAGAGGGCATCCAGCATCAGATACGCAAAAAATAGCGGCCACTCGCACTCGATATGCTCGAACTGCTGCAATTCGTAGGGTTCGTAGTGCAAACGCGATGTATCTTCAATCGAGGTTTGGTGCCCGTCGCGCAGAAATCGCTTGCAACCGTAGTTCCCTTGCAGGCTAGCTACGATCTTGGCACGCGTCCGCTCCACCAAGGCTCGATCTTCAATCGCGAAGGCCGGGAAGCCAATGACGCTTAACAACGCGGCATCGGTTTCTTTGGAACTGGACTCGCGGGGCAGCAACGACTCCAAGGTGAGACGCGATCGGGCGATTTCGTCAGGCAAAACGTGAATTGCCGATGCTGGCGAGCCGCGCGTCCCGAATAGGTCGAGACCCTGCAAGGCTTCCAACGCAGCCTTTGCCATTCCCACCGAGCTAGCATTCAGCTCCGGCGCGCCGTGGTTGATTTTGTGGCCGCGCTCCCAAATGCCATAGTCTGGCGTGCGATAAGCGCGACCGATGTAATAGACCAGGTTTTGAATGAAGTTCACCTCATCCAGGGTGTAAATAATCTGCACGCCGGATGCCGTCATCTGCGCCAAAACCAGCAGATAGAGCGAAGTTGCATCTAACTGCAGATGGCCCCACTCGTCGTCTCCGACGACCGTACGGCCGGTCGTCGTGCCGTACTTAGCGTGCAACGCGTTGCGCGGGGTCTGAATGTGCTTGAACGCCTCGACCTTGTCGGACTGACGCATCATGCTGTAGAGCAGCCCGCGCATGAGTTTGATGACGCTGTGCTCGAGTTCGAAGCCCGTTGAGCTGTCGGGATCGTGACGGCGATAGGCAAGTGCCAGTCCCCACACGGCCAGGATGCTGTAAGCGTTATCGCGCACCCAGGCATCGGTGTAATCGCCATGAGCGTTCACTGAAGTACTTGCCGGCAGCAAGCCTGTGACTGGATGCTGCCGGCAGAGAATGATGTCTTGAATCTGCGCGGCGTAAGCATTGAGGCGATCGCGAGTGGTAGGCATTGCGCGAGGTATCTCGAGGAAAAAGTTAGCCACTAGACTTCGGGAGGATATTGTCAAGTATTCTTTGCAAATAGTTGCAATCCCCTGCCATTCTGGTTACATTTGTTAATGAAGGGACGGCTCGATACAACATCTCACTAGAGGGCTATTCATCATGGAAGAGAATCGTAGCAGTGCTAAGTTCGGTTTTACGACGGAGGCTGAAAACTGGAATGGTCGTTTGGCAATGATCGGTTTTGCGGCAGCCCTGGTTATCGAGCTGCTGAGCGGCCAAGGCGTTCTCCACTTCTGGGGTCTGATGTAACCCGCGAACTAAGGTTGCTAGGCGATTGGTGTCAGGTTGCACCAAATTTGTCTGATGGTAATCTTCTCCGAGGTTGGGGTCTGTTTGGGACCGAGTTGCATGCGACTCGGTCTTATCTATTTTGGTTCGTTCTCGATTTGGGGTTGCAATCGGTTTCGGTCGATCTGCCATTGCTTGCGACCGCGCAGTCGTCAGGTTGTGCTTGCATTTCCTAGACACTGTGCTGTTTGGTGGGGGCGATCGCCCGAGCAACGGTCGAATTGCCTGCAGCAGCAGAGAGTTTGTGAACCTCGGCAGGACCCAATAGCTTGCGATTGATTGGCGGTATTCACCGTCCAGTGGGGAATGCATGCGAGTAGCAACCGTTCCTTGCGGCAATCGTACGGGGGTCTCGTAGTGGGACATTCAAATACGATCGCGACGATTTACTCCGGCAATTGAGGGCGTAGAATGCTACGTATAAGGACTTGCAGATATCTATGGACGAGAAGGCGGTACAGCCCCAGCGAGATAAGGTCGAACTTTCCGTGCAACTCGATTCAGAGCTGTTCGACCAGCTCAAGCACTTAACAAGCGACCCAAGCCGCATCGTGGAAACCGCGCTCAAGCAGTGGCTGAGAGGCGAGGGCACGCGCGAGGACGAACTCGCGCGCACGTTCCGCCGCAATCCACCCGTACCGCCGCGCGGGGAATGGAACGATTAAAGTGCTTGGCAGCCATATCCGGGACCGGGCGCGCTTGAGTTGGATGCAAGCTAAAGGTTTTTCCATACCTAAATTTTTTTGAGGAGCAACGTAAATGGGTGAGGCAACGGCAACGGCACGCGAACTGTTTCGCGCTGCCTACGAAAATCGCTATACCTGGGACGAGAACTTTCCGGGCTATCGTGCCGAGTTGACGATCCGACAGGGTGAAGAAACCTTCTCCGGGCAAGTGCTCGTAGGTGCGGATTTAAGTGTGGACGTAACAGGGATCGACGACGAGAAAGTTCGCGAGAGCGCTTACAACCAGATGCGCGACATCGTGACCCATCGCAAGCGCGCGAACTTCGAACAATCCCATGGCAAAAATGAGTTCTCCCTCGGCAATACTGACTCGAACGGCGCTGTGGAGATCTTAGTATCGGGTGATGCAATGGGCTCGAACTACAAAGTTCGCGATCGCCAGATCTGCCAAGTCAGCCGGGTAATGGGTCCGATGGCGTTTACGATTAACACTGCCGACAGCCTCGATACTGGCGCGGGCTACATTTCGACTCGCTACAGCGCAGTATTCCGCAACGCCAAGACCGACGAGCTGAAAGGCAAGAGCGATTTCGATGAAGCCTACGCGCGCGTGGGCGATTACTACCTCCCCGTGCAGCAAGTTGTGAATTCTATCGATAAGGGCGGTCAGAAGACCGCGACCGAGTTTGCCTTCTCAAACCTACGCTTGTTAGAAGCGGCTGCGGTTTAGGTCCGCAGCGCGCGTTGCGCGATCGCCAATCCGGTAACGCAGCAAAACCCCTCATTGCTCGGCGATGAGGGGTTTTGGTTTTGACGCAGTTTTTTCGGTTTGCTCAAGATGCGACTTCGTGGCCGGCCGCCGCGATTGCCTCGCGAATGGTGGCTTCCGAGACAGCGGTCTCGACGCGGATCGTTTTTGCCGTCGGATCGCCGCTAACGAGCGCGCTTGGGTCTTGTGCTTGGATGGACTGAGCGATCGCCGTGACGCAACCTTCACAAGCGATGCTGGGAACGTTGAGCGTAAGAGTCATGGGTCGAGATCGCGTTCGGTTGAAGCGATTTAAACGATAGCGGAGCCTCGCTGAACGATACAGCCGGCAGGGCTACCACTTTAGCGTAGAGGCATCCGGACCCTGCTCGCGCCGGGCTTTGCTTTCGCGCTCGAACCAGGCGACGATTTGCTGGTGTGTCAGGTCGGTCATGGCAACATCGAGGTCGCGAGCGATGGTCTGAAGCAACCGGTGCGAGGAGATTGTCAGCCGCGTCAGGAATCGCTCTTCCGAGTCCAGCAGCGCCTTATCGACGTCGGTAGACTCTTCTGGGGTGAGGTATTGCTGCGGCCGCGAGGCGCGATCGTCGGTCATGGGAACGGGAGTAATGGTGTTTATGGTTTCATTCTGCGCGATCTCGCGATCGCCACCCGCGCCCACATAGGGCTTGCTGAAAAAGTCCACAAAGTGAATTTAGGGGACAGAGAGCTCATGAAATTAGGCTTTCGCCATCTAGCCCCAGATTTTCGCCCCTAGATCTCGGCTCAAGTGCAAGGGTTTTGAGGCTCTAGCAACCATAACCTTGCACTTCTCTGACGCAGAAAACGCTGGAACCTTCTCGCTGAAACAATTCCAGCCTTTTTCAGCAAGCCCCACATAGCAAGTTCGCGCTCCAGGCTGCAGCGTGATTGCAAACCGCACCGCACGGTTCGCGTTGCCTTGCAAGCGACACCTGCAGCCGAGCACTGCGTCCGCTAAGAGTTTCCCAATCTGATACCAATTTGCACAATGCTTACGACAGATGAGGCAAAAAATTCTTTGAGTAAAGGAGTCCGATCCGTCATCTGTTGCGGCACTTCTTAGAGTTGGCATGAAGCCAGATTGTCTAACGCGCTCGCACGGAGAATTTTACGGCTGATTTTGATGAGGTTGTTAATGCTGCAAGTGCCGGGCTTGGGCAATCCAGTCCTGCAACTCTGCCGGTGACGGACAGAGGTCGCGGCGGTGCATCGTGGCTACTTGCAGGCGCAGAATCTGTTGGTGTAAACGGCGAACGGGCGTTTGTGCGAGCTGCCCGACCGAGGCGATCCCGGCATGCAGCAACAAACCGCAGTACTGACAGCCGACACCGGGCAAGCGCGCGAGGTCGGCCATCGCCACCCATTTATCGATCTCCTGACGCGGCGCGCGTAAAGCGTGCGCCAGTTCTTGGCGGGCGGGTTGCGATCGCGTGCGGTGCAGCAGTTGCAGCGTCGTTTCGATCCCGCGGCGTTCGAGTTGGCGACCGTACTCTGCGCTCAACCCCGGTAATCGTTCGATCGCCCAATCGCACCCGCATTGGCGGGCCGATTGGGTTTGTTTACCATGAGAAAGTGCCATGAACCTCCGCTTGCCAGCTGGTAGTCGAACGGGATTTTAATGTTTCTACGATTGCCCCAAATGCGTACAGTTGCTTACATGCAATAGTGACGCGATCGCTGCAAGCATAGCGCCGTCCAGCAGCAACGGCTGCAGGCACTTAACTTAAATAATAGGCGCCGAACCTAAGTTTCTTCCGATCCGACCTTGAATTTCTGCAGAGCGATGCCGATGGGCGACACCCTCCGCGCGACCTTACGCGCTCGCCGCCAGCGCCTGTGCGAGCGGGTTGCAGCCCCGGTTTTGCTGTGGTCCGGATGCGCGCCCGCCCGCAACTTTTCTGCCAATCGCTATCCACACCGCGCCAGCAGTCATTTTTTGTATTTTGCCGGGCTGCCCCTGAACGATGCTGTCGTGCGTCTCGAAGGCGGTCGACTAGAGCTGTTTCTGGACGACGAAACCCCAGCGGGTGCCCTCTGGCACGGCGCGCGTCCCACCCGAGACGAATTCGCCGCCGCGATCGGAGCCGATGCGGCCTACCCCCTCGACGCACTCCCGGCACGCAGTCCCGATGCAGCCACCATCGCCGTACAAGATGCGCGCTCGCTCCAGCAGCAGTGCCAGATCTTAGGCCGGGAGGTCGCGCCCGCCCACGCGCCAGATGGACCCGATCGCGAGCTCGCGGCTGCCATCGTTGCATTGCGTTTGGTTCACGATGCCGAGGCGATCGCTGCCCTGCGCGAGTCTGCCGCAATTACCATCGCCGCTCACCGGGCTGGAATGGCTGTAACGCCAACTGCTCGGACGGAAGCAGAAGTCCGCGCCGCGATCGAACGAGTCATCCTCGCTGGCGATGCCACGCTAGCCTATACCAGCATCGTGACCGTTCGCGGCGAGGTATTGCACAACGGTAGCTACGGCAATGCGATCGCACCGGGCGATTTGCTACTCGCCGACGTCGGTGCGGAGATTGCTAGCGGCTGGGCATCGGATGTGACGCGCACCTGGCCGGTTAGCGGTTGCTTTTCACCGACGCAGCGAGCGATTTACGATGTGGTGCTGGCCGCCCACGACGCCGCGATTGCGGCTGCGCGTCCCGGCGTCGAGTACCGCGAACTGCACGTGCTGGCTGCCCGCATTCTGGCCGCAGGATTGGTCGATTTGGGTATTCTCAAGGGCCATCCAGAAACCCTAGTCGAGCGCGACGCGCACGCGCTTTTCTTCCCCCACGGGGTCGGGCACCTACTCGGTCTCGACGTTCACGATATGGAAGACCTCGGCGACCTAGCTGGCTACGCTCCAGGCCGCGAACGCAGCGATCGCTTCGGACTGGGTTTCCTCCGCCTCGATCGCCTGCTCCAGGCCGGAAACGCCGTAACGATCGAACCGGGATTCTACCAAGTCCCCGCGCTGTTAAAGGACCCACGGCGGCGCGAGCAGTACGCCGACGCCATTAACTGGGAGCGTTTGGCTGATTTCCGCGACGTGCGCGGTATCCGTATTGAGGACGAGGTCCTGATTACAACAACCGGCTGCGAGGTGCTGACTGCCGAACTCCCAACGGCAGCCGAGGCGATCGAGCGACTTGTCGGCTCGGCAGGAGCGGTTTGAACTTGCTAATGAAACTTGTTGACGCGTGCATGAGACGTCGGCAATCATGGCATTTCACGCGGTCATGGAATTTGGCGGTGCCTATTGGCTGCAACAAGCATTCCCAATTGTTCTGACCGATCGCGGTCAGTTAGCCTGGATTATTCATGAACTCTTATGCGGAGACCCTATACCTTTTGCCGTAAAAGGCTTGCAGACTTTTTCGCTCAATGACAGTGCATTTCTATACAAATAGATTGGAGCCTAGCCTGAA
>NZ_ASSJ01000017.1 GCF_000473895.1 Rubidibacter lacunae KORDI 51-2
CGCGGGGCTTCCCGTCTAAAAGCTAAACTAATAGAATAAATTGATAATCTCTTCCTCCTCCGCACGGAATTGCTGGATCAAAGCCATTACGGTTAGACCCAACGCCCGCTTGCGGCTCTTTTGCTTGCACTATGCTGGCGGCAATGCCTTTGTCTTTCGCAGCTGGGCCAATCAGGTGCTCGATGGGGTAGATGTGTATGCCATTGAACTTCCAGGTCATGGTACGCGACTAGCCGAACCACCCTACGATCGCATGGAACGTCTCATCCAAGATCTCAAGGCGGCACTGATGCCCCATTCAAATCAGCCCTTCGCCTTCTTTGGTCACAGCATGGGATCGCTAATCAGCTATGAGTTGGCCCAGGCACTCAGGGAGGAGAATTTGTGCCCGCTACATCTGTTTGTGTCGGGCCATCGCGCCCCTCACATTCCCGATGCTGAGCCTCCCATTCACGCCTTGCCGACAGCCGATTTCCTCAATGCCTTACGTCGTTACAACGGCACCCCAGAAGCCATTCTGCAAAACACTGAGCTAATGGAGCTCCTGCTGCCCACGCTGCGGGCTGATTTTGCGCTGCTGGAAGCCTATCAGTATCAGCCTCGTCTTCCCTTGGACTGCCCCATTACAGCATTTGGCGGTGCAAAAGACTGGAAAGCCTCCGCAGAAGAGATTAACGCTTGGCGCAGCCATACCCAATCCAATTTTTCCTGCTATCAGTTTCCCGGCGATCATTTTTTCATCCATTCCGCTCAGTCCTCGCTGCTGCGGGTACTCAACGCCGCGTTACAATACCCGGTCAAGGTATAACAACATCTCAAATAACTAGCATGTATAGCGCTCAGCGCTTAGTAAAACTAATCTTTTTGGGACAGCTACACTCCGCACGGCTTTCCCAGAAAGATATGTCCTGAGCTACGGGCGTAGTGCCAGAGCCATACCAGTTCATAACCGCCGCCTATTCAAACAGATTGGTTGATCTTTACAACAAACTAGTGTAAAACTTGATCTTAATGAGAATTAATTTCAACTAAGACAAGCGCGTTTGTAATGACAATGGGAATTTCTTCGGCCTGTGACACGTATACGCTGACCTCAACAGAACTGAATGAGCTACTCGAACAGGCCCAACAACAGGGTGAACCAATCTTTCGGCAAATGGAGCTGGGCACGCAGATCAATCTGCCCAAAGCGCTCGGGAAAGGGTGCGATCGCATTATCAACTTGCGGGGGGGATTAACGCTTCATCTTCGCCATGCTACTCTTCATCAGACCATCCGCGTGGAGCAGCAGCATGCGGCTGATTTTCCCTTAACGGCAAAGTTTTATTTGTCGGGATCGTCCAAAGTTCTAACTCAAGGCGTTCCAGGCATTCGCTCTGAGTGTGAAGAACAAGCCGATGTCCACTATCTCTACTACCTACCGGATTTGATTGAAGTCGAAGAATGGCAGGCTCAAGAGCCAATAAAAATCGTCATGATTTATGCAGAAACAGACTATTTTCAGTCGTTTCAGTGGACGGATGGCACTCTGCCAGAACCGCTACAGTACCTCATGCAAGTGCAGTCTCAGCCAGTTACTGACCTCCGGTTTCACCAAACCCTGGGTAAAGTCACCACCGCGATGCATCAGGTGCTCCAGCAAATTCTTCATTGTCCGTATCAGGGCATGATAGAGCAGCTTTATCTGGAGAGCAAAGCGCTGGAACTGTTAGCCCTACAGTTTGCCCATTGGCAAGCGGATGGAGTCGTTTCTGAACACAAGCTGTCTGGAGAGGTGCTATTGCGCTCAGAAGATCTGGGGCGGCTTCATGATGCCAAAGAAATTCTAATTGAACGGTCAGTTGAACCCCCATCACTCGTGGAATTAGCTCGTCAGGTAGGGCTGAACGATCGCAAGCTCAAACAGGGCTTCCGTAAACTGTTTGGCACAACTGTTTTTGGGTACCTGCAAGACTACCGGATGCAGCAGGCCAAGCAGCTACTGCATGACTCAGACTTATCGATTGCTTCGGTTGCAACAACTGTCGGCTACAAAAATCCAGAGGCTTTCAGTACGGCCTTCCGGCGAAAATTTCACATCAGCCCAAAAGGATATCAGTTAAGTCAACGAAATTAAATGCACGGTTAAAGGTGCAAGCTCAGTATCTTCGTAGAAAGTCCGGTTGACAAAGGGAAAAGTCCGGCTTGCAAAGAAAAGCTAGGCGTTTGTCCCCTATGATTTGGAAAGAAGTATTTGAGAATTACTCTTATTTGCTTTGCTGTCGCCGAAAAGTTTGAGGGAGTTGCTTTTTTCGTTATAGGGCTAGCTACAGGTGAAACTCCCCACGGCTGGTTCCTTTTGAGCCACATGATGCTCATTTCGTTGCCCTACGTTGGAGTCGTCGCATGACGAATCAAGCTATTGGCATTTGTTCCCTTGCTGTGAGTTTTCCGAGTGTAATCCACACTCCAGAAGCTTGGGGTGAGACGTTTCCTGAGCTGGCAGCTCAGTCCCAGGCAAGAGTCCGGTTGCCGAGAAAACCTCAACCTGGCATTGCTCAGGATTCTGAGTATCAGGACGCTGAACCGGACTGGGCAATTTGGTCGCAGGAAGTGGCACCTTATCTAAGCGATCCGTTTCGGGGCAATGTCGAGCGATGCAGGTTGGCTGCGCAGGAGTCGCCGCGAGCGATTGAATGTCGGGCTGCCCAGGATGCAATGGTGGCGGCAGGTCTTCAGCCTGATGATATTGAGTTGGTAATTGCCAGTACGCTTTTCTCAGAATCGATGGGCGTGGGTAATGCCTCCAGCCTAGCTCGGCAATTGGGGTTGCGCTGTCCCGCCTGGACGTTGGAATCGGCCTGCTCCAGTGCATTGGTCACCCTGCAAGCGGCGCGATCGCTAGCGCAGGCTGGCGAGTATCGCACTGTGCTCTTCATCGTTTCCCACTTTGGATCGCGAGCCGTAGATCCGGCTGATACCCTCTCGTGGGCAATGGGAGATGGTGCAGGAGCGTTCATCGTTAGGGTACAGCCCGATCGGCAGGGAGTTCTCGCCACCCATGTGATGAGTACCACTGATACCTGTGGCGCCTATACCTATGAATTTATTGCCGACGATCGGGGAGTGAGATGTGTCAGTCAGCCAAGACCGTAGCTATCCTGACCGTGACTATTCTGTTGCCGAATACACGCGCGTCTTGCTTTTTCAGCGCCCAGCTCCGTTCTTTGCCCAGTTCGACAAACAGGAATTTCTCCTTCCGTTTGTGCAACTTCCCCATTTGGTGCAAACCGTTCTCACCCAACCCACCGATCTGCAAATCTTCGACTGCTACAAACAGCCGACTTCGCCGACCCGCGATCTCTTTATTTGCACCCACGGCAACGTCGATGTAGCCTGCGCCCGCTTTGGCACACCAGTCTATTACGCACTTCGAAAATATTGCGAGAGGATCGAAGACGAAGGGAAATCTTCGCCAAAATCCAAAATCCAAAATCGCTTCGCGTCTGGCGCTGTTCTCACTTTGGCGGACATCAGTTTGTGCCAACTCTAGTTGATCTGCCCACCGGACAAATTTGGGGACGTTTGGAGACGGAGGTGCTCGACACGCTGATACAGCGGCATCGTCCCGTTACGGAATTGCGGCAATTTTATCGGGGTTGGTCAGGTCTGCCTCAGTATGCCCAAATTGTGGAACGGGAAGTCTGGATGCAGCAGGGATGGGACTGGTTGACCTACAACAAATCAGGGCGCATCCTGGCTCAAGATACTGACCATGAACAGTGGGATGCGGACTGGGCCGACGTGCGCCTAGAGTTTGCCGCGCCGGATGGCTGCGTTCAAGGGGCGTATGAGGCCAGGGTGGAAGCGAGTGGTTTGGTCATGACTGTCTGGAATTCCGGCGAGGAGCCAGAAGCGGTAAAGTAGTACCGCGTCAATCAGTTAATTCGTGTTGCCTAGCAATTTGTTGAGTCTAGCGTGCGTACGTTCATCTTTCTCTGGCTAGGACAACTTGCCTCTTCAGTTGGCAGCAGCATGACCTATTTTGCGCTCAACCTTTGGGTATGGCAGCAAACTCAGTCCGCAACGGCGATCGCCCTCATCCTAGTCTTTTATCAACTACCTCAAATTGCGATCTCACCTCTGTCTGGTCTGCTGGCCGATCGCGTTTCCCGTAAACGCCTGCTGATACTTAGCGATACAGCATCTGCTTGCTGCACCGTTGCCGTGGGCATACTGGCCGCTCTCCAAATCCTGCAGCTTTGGCATGTGTATTTGATTGCAGCAGTTGTAGGCAGCTTTGGCAATATTCAAGCCCTCACCTATTCAACTCTGATTCCCCTGATTGTGCCCAAACAACACCATACCAGAGCCAGCAGTATGGGGACGATGGTGGGTTATGGAGCCAATATTTTTTCTCCGGCTCTGGCGGGACTCCTGTATCCGCAGATTGGACTGCTGGGAATTACCTTGATTGACATGAGTACGTTTGCGATCGCAATGTTGACGCTGTTGATAACCCCCATTCCCGCGATTGTGAACCGTTATCAGGACACGCAAAAGCAACAATTTACACTGCAAACGACTCCTCAAAAAATCGAGAACGTGGAAGAAACAAAACGGAACATCTGGCATGAGGTGACGTTTGGGTTTCGCTACATTGCCTCGCAGCCCAGCTTATTAGCGATGGTCGTCGCTATGTCTGTCTTTGCGTTTCTCCACCAAGTCAGTGAAACCCTCTGTCAGCCGATGATTTTGGCTCGTACAGGTGGCGACACGCAGATCTTAGGCTTAGTCGTAGCTGTATCGGGGCTGGGGGGAGTAGTTGGGGCAATTGCCCTCAGTATTTGGGGTGGGTTTCGGCGGCGATTAGCTGGCATATTGGCGGGATTTATAGGAACTGGTTTCAGTTACCTCATGTTGGGACTTGGACGTTTGTCTGGACTCTGGGCAACGGCTCGGTTTGGGTCATCGTTTCACAATCCACTGGTTATGAGTTCTTACATGGCCGTCTGGTACGCTAAAGTCGCACCAAAGTACCAAGGTCGCGTTTTCGCGGCTGACTATCTAGTGGGAATTGTGATTGAATCTACTGCCGGTTTGAGTGCAGGGTTATTAGCCGATCGTATACTCGAACCTGCCCTTCAGTCTGGGGGCTGGCTGGCTGTATATCTGGGAGGATGGATTGGCACAGGCCCCGGCAGTGGCATGGCGTTGTTAATCACGATGAGCGCGATGGGCATGGTACTGATTGGCATCATGGGATTCACGGTTCGGCAATTACGGGAGGCCGAAACCCTCATCGTTGACCATGACTCGATTGGAAGGTAGCAACATTGCTACTAATTAATTCCTGATATATCTTCTCCTGGTAATGCTGGAAGGTTGATGACTTCCGCTTCTTACAGCATAGTACAGCCTTTATGTGAGCCTCTTGAATAAGAAGATGAATAACCAAAGTATTGCCAGCGTTCGCGTTGAAGTTGAACACCACATCGGTGGCATTTAGCGATGTCAGATTTTGGTGCAGCCATTTTGCAATTGGCGCGACCATTACGTCGATGAGGTGATGGAAACGGCCTGCGGCTTACACAATTTCCGCTTGACTTATCGGAAAACGCAAGGTGATGCTTTAAGCCAAGCTGCTTAGTTTCCAAAGAATTGGGAGAGATGCTGACTCACAACAATCTCTTCTCTATTTCCGATAAAGTCTAATAGATTTTTCAAGCTCATCAATCTTATCCAAGTTGTGTTTCTCGATTAGTTTCTGCTGTTCAGGTTGCGACAACCACAACTCCAATGCCTCATTGAACAGTTCAGAAATACTGGTATTTCTGAGCGCGGCCAAGGTTTTTACCAGTGTTGCCAATTCTTCATCAGTGAACGCTCTAAATTCTGGTTTCCTTTTCGCACTCATTCTAGACTCAGCTTTAACGTTTCTTTCTCTCACATTGTCTTATACGGCAGATCTATTATGTGGCAATGTGGCGTTTTCGGTGCGACTATGATTTCCCTCACTCCAGATGAGGTTGCTCTCATCAAATCTGTTCTGATCGCTCTTAGAGGTATTAAAGTTCGTGTTATTGATCGGGCGTTGCTCATTCTCAGCAAGAACGACAGTTCTTGTAGTTCAACTTTTGAACCTAGATCGCCTAAATCCACTGATGAGGTGTAGTAATGCTTGTTATGAATGATGCTCAAGCACTCGTAATTGAAGACCTGCTAACGAAGATGCTGGTTAACGATCCCTACTCTGTTGCTGAACTGGAAGAAGCGATTACCTGGTTTCAGCGCGATCGCGATCGTGTTTCTTGTCCATTTGAACAGGTATGGAGCCGGAATTTAGCTCGGGAAATTGTTCGAGAGCTACGCGAACAAGGTTAAGCAATTTAGATCGGTCTTGAACAAAAGCATTTTACCTTAAGGCGCATCTTATGTAAGACAATATAATACAGATGCAATGCAAGGGTGGTCGTAAAGTCGTAGTGCTAACCAGAGCAATGGATAGTACCTAGAAGGTTTCGATATGCCAAATCTTGTAAATTTTGATAAACATGCTCATAGGTAGTAGTTGTAGCTTTGCCGTCAGCAAAGATGGCAAAGCTACTAAATTTTGCTGTGATGACACGATTTCCTTCTAAGCTGAACATCAGACTGGAAGACCAATTAGCGCTTTCAGATAAAGAAACTTGTTCAAGAAATATTGCTCCAAACTCAAACGTAAAATAAATTCAGTCATTATCAGTCTGGTATGGGCATGAATTGAGTATGAAGTTTGACGAGCTATGTTGAAAGCCGTTATCAAATAAGAGATTCAAAGCTGAGACTCTCACCTTGGGGTGGTGGGGGTCGTGGGTTCAAATCCTGCCGCTCCGATTGAGATTAAAGATCGCATGAAAAAGCCGCCAGCCATTTTTTTGCCAGCGGCTGTTTTTTAAGCAGCATTTTTTAAAAGTGTTGTCTTGATGCCATGGTTATGGTGACAGGCGGCACGTAGTTTGGCAACGAGTTAATGCCGGCCGGCGAGACTGCACGACGGCAACGCGCCGATCGGGCGCGCAGTTGTTTAGACGTATCCATGTTCGGATAGAAATGCTAGTTCGACTCCATCAGCATCAGCCGCCGCGTCCGGCACGCGGCCATGGAGCAAGCGTTCGACGTACTTGCCGAGGATATCGGCTTCTAGGTTGACCCAGCTGCCGATTGCCAATCCTGCCAAGTTTGTGTCGGCGTAGGTTACGGGAATGACAGCCGAGGAAAACCAGCTCCCGTCCGGGGCGCAGTCGGCAACGGTGAGGCTGATGCCGTTAACAGCAATACTGCCTTTCGGCAAAATATAGCGCGCGAGCCTCGAGTGCCATAGCTCTTGTCGATCTGGTAGTGCGGCGAAGGTCATCTCCCAGGCACGATTGCGCTGCAGCGACTCGACCAACTGCCCGAGGGCATCCACGTGCCCGGTGACAAAGTGCCCGCCTAGTTTGCCACCCGCTCGTAACGACGGCTCCAGGTTGACGCTGGCGGCCGCGCGATCGCGGTGGCCCAAATTCGTGCGTGCCAGGGTTTCCGAGGATGCCGTTGCCACAAACCCGTCAGGCAGCAACTCCTCTACGGTCAAACAAACGCCGTCAACGGCAACACTATCGCCAAGTTCCAGGTCTTGGAGAATGTCAGATTCAGCGGACGATAATAACACGGCATAGCGTCCGAGCCCCTGCGGGCGCAGCTGTCCCTGCGCGCGGATCAATCCGGTAAACATCTGCTGAGGAATGAGGGAGTTAGCTAGATAGCGTCACGGCCGAATGGCTAGCAATCCGGTACGGTTAGATGGGCATTTGAGCCGTCAGTCGCTAACAGTGTTTGCTCCAGGCTAGCACTACCGTAAGGGGTCCGTTGCAGCGCGATCTCGGTGAATTTTCTTTATAAAGACGAACGGCAAAAAAATTTATACTGAAGCATACTTGGATAGGAGAGATGCCCAATCGCCACCTGCGGTCGTCCGCTGCCATCTACTTACTCGCGTCTGCCCGAAGTATCCATGAGAACGCGAGTCTGGCAACGCCATTCTAGTCTTCTCCAGGCTGGTGCTCGTGCAGCCGATCGTTTCTGGTAGACTCGAGCGGGCCGGGATTACAAAGACGTCGACTTACCCCGAGGCTCAGTCATGATCGAAATGAAAGTCGCCGGTATTGCTCTCGATGCCGTCACCCGCAGTCCGATCGCGCTGCTTAAAGACGGGTCGGACCGCCGGGCACTTCCAATCTATATCGGTCAAGATCAAGCCAAAGCAATCGTCAGTGCCCTCGAGAAGCAAACGCCACCGCGTCCCCTGACCCACGATCTGATCGGCAATATTTTATCGGCGTGGGAGATGCAGGTTACTCGCACGGTGATCCACTCCCTCCAAGACAATACTTTCTATGCCATCCTCTGCGTGCAACAGGGTGAGGAGATGCGCGAAATCGACTGCCGTCCCAGCGACGCGATCGCGATTGCCCTGCGGACGAATAGCCCGATCTGGGTGATGGAAGAAGTGATTGCCGAAGCATCAATTCCGGTCGACCGCGATGCCGATGAAGAAGAACAGCGAGCGTTTCGCGAGTTCGTCTCCAATCTGCGACCGGAAGATTTTACGCGCGGTAGCTCCTCAGGTAGCAGCAACAGCGAAAGCGAGTGCTAGACGGTGCGCTACCGGCGTTACGGGCGCACCGACCTCAATTTGTCGGTCTTCTCCCTCGGGACGATGCGTGCTCTGACCGATGAGGAGACCTTTCGGCAGACGTTTCAGCGCGCGATCGCGTCTGGTATTAACCATATCGAAACAGCAAACGGCTACGGTGCCAGTGAGGACTACCTCGGGCGAGCGCTGCAGACAGTCGATTCGGACGTCCGCGCTCGCCTGACGGTTACCACTAAGATTCCGCCGACGCCGGATGCCGCCGCCTTCGAGCGCCAATTGACGCGATCGCTGCAGCGCTTGCAGACCGACACGATCGATTGCGTGGCGCTCCACGGAATCAATACATGGGAGCACCTGCACTGGGCGCTCGCGTACAATCTACCTCGGTTGGCTGCTGCCCGCGCGGACGGACGCGTCCGGCACGTGGGGTTTTCCACGCACGCGCCCTTGGATGTCGTGCTGGCCGCGATCGCCTCCGATGCCTTTGCCTTTGTAGAGCTGCACTACTATTTACTCTTTCAACGCCAGGCCGAAGCGATCGCGCGCGCCTGGGAACGCGACCTCGGAATCTTCATTATTTCCCCAGCTGACAAAGGCGGACAGTTATTTTTTCCCTCCGAGGCACTCCGAGCGGTTTGCGCGCCGAGCGCGCCGCTGACCTTAAATTATCGATTTCTCTTGAGCGACCCGCGCATAACGACATTGAGCTGCGGGCCGGCAACGCCAGTCGAGCTGGATCTGCCGCTGCTAGTTGCCGACGCAGACGGACCCCTCGACCATGCCGAGCAGACCGCGATCGCTCGCCTCGATGCCCAGCTCGACGCTAAACTAGGCAGCGACCGGTGTCGGCAGTGCTACCAATGCCTGCCCTGCCCCGAAAGCATCCACATTCCAGAAGTGCTGCGCCTGCGCAATTTGGCAGTTGGCTGCGATTTGCAAGCGTTCGGCACCTATCGCTACGGCATGTTCGAACGCGCCGGACACTGGTTTCCCGGTCGACGCGGCGATCGGTGCACGGACTGCGGCGACTGTTTGCCACGCTGTCCGGAGCGTTTGGATATTCCCGCCCTGTTGCGCGATGCCCACAACCGCTTGAGCGGTCCGCGCCGCCGCCGCCTCTGGGAGTGACGCGTTCCGCCTGCAGTCCCTTTCGACCGTCGGCTTGCTCTCGTTCTTGTCGTCCACCCTCGCCAGACACTGCCGATGCCCGCTTCCGTTGTCGAGATCCTCTCTGCCGACGAGATCCGGCGGACCCTAACCCGCCTCGCCTCGCAAACAATCGAAAAGGCAGGCGATCTCTCGGATGTCTTGTTGGTGGGGATTCACACGCGCGGCGTGCCACTGGCGCACATGTTGGCGGAGCACATCGAATTGCTTGAAAATACGCGAGTGGCCGTGGGCGCGCTCGACATCACTTTTTATCGCGACGATCTAGATCGACTCCCGACCCGGACGCCCGAGCGAACGGACATCCCCTGCGACCTGACGGACAAGCGCGTCGTATTGGTGGATGACGTAATTTACAGCGGTCGGACGGTGCGGGCCGCACTGAATGCCGTGCACGAGTTCGGGCGCCCGGCAGCAATATGGCTGCTGGTGTTGGTCGATCGCGGCCACCGCCAGATCCCCGTACACCCGGACTTTACGGGTAAGACCCTGCCGACAGCCAAGGACGAGCGCGTCAAGGTTTATCTCAGTGCCGTGGACGATCGCGATGCGGTCGAGTTGATCCGCGCCGAGGCTTAGGGAAGGGTGCCCCCCGACCGCAGGTGGGTTGCTCGAAGGGTACAAACTTTACAATTGAAACCGAGACGCGCCGCATTCTCCGAATCGCCCCGTGAATTTTGCCAGCGAACGCCTGTTGTTTGCCCCCGCTCCGCCAACTGACGGCGCTATTCCTACGATTTTTTCCTTCCCCAGCGATTATTCGGTCGGGATGACCAGCCTCGGCTATCAGATTGTGTGGGCGACCTTGGCGATGCGGCCGGACGTGCGGGTAAGCCGCCTGTTTACCGACGATCGCGAGGTGTTGCCGCGATCGCCCGAGCTGTTGGGATTCTCCTTGTCCTGGGAGCTCGATTACGCCAACGTGTTGGGGTTGTTGGAAGAACTAGACATTCCCACGCGGGCTGAGGCGCGATCGGACGCCCACCCGCTGGTATTTGGCGGCGGTCCCGTGCTTACGGCCAATCCCGAACCCTTTGCGGCGTTCTTCGATGTCATCCTTCTCGGCGACGGCGAAGACTTACTCGGAAACTTCATCGATGCGTACAAGGAAGTCCGCAACGCCGATCGCCGCACGCAACTGCTGCACCTCGGAGGGGTTCCGGGTATTTACGTTCCCAGCCTCTATAGCGTCACCTACGACGCACCAGATGGGGAAATCATCGAGATTGCGCCTGTCGACGAGTGCATACCCGCCACTATCCAAAAGCAAACCTATCGCGGCAAGGTGCTCTCGGCATCGACAGTGGTGACCGAAAAGGCTGCCTGGTCTAACATCTTCATGGTGGAAGTAGTGCGCAGTTGCCCGGAACTGTGCCGCTTCTGTCTGGCCAGCTACCTTACCCTGCCGTTTCGGACCGCTAGCCTTGAAAGCTCATTAATCCCGGCAATCGAGCGCGGACTGACCGTCACCGATCGCATCGGACTCTTGGGCGCGTCGGTCACGCAACACCCCGAGTTCGAAGACCTACTAGCATACTTGGGGCGATCGCAATTTGCCGACGTGCGCCTAAGCATCGCCTCCGTCCGCACCAACACCGTGACCGAACAGCTCGCGCGGACTCTGGCCGAGCGCCAGACGCGATCGCTGACCATTGCTGTCGAAAGCGGCTCCGAGCGCGTGCGCCGCATTGTCAACAAGAAGCTCGCCAATGCAGAAATCGAACGCGCGGCTGCCAATGCCCAAGCCGGCGGACTCAAAGGACTCAAACTCTACGGTATGGCTGGCATTCCCGGCGAAGCGCACGAGGATATTGACTCGACTGTCGCGATGCTTGCCGCTGTCAAACAAGTCGCTCCGAACCTGCACCTCACCTTCGGCTGCAGCACCTTCGTTCCCAAAGCCCATACGCCCTTCCAGTGGTTCGGCGTCCGCCCCGACGCACAAAAGCGGCTGAAGATCCTGCAAAAACAGTTGGGCAAACGCGGCGTTGACTTCCGTCCGGAAAGCTACAACTGGTCCCTCGTTCAAGCTCTAATCGCCCGCGGCGATCGCCGCCTAACGCCCGTGCTGGAGTTGGCGCGCGAGTTTGGCAATTCTGCTGGCAGCTACAAACGTGCCTGCAAGCAACTGCGCGGGCACGTCCCCGACTTCGATACGATCGTCCATGCCGACTGGTCGGGCGATCGCGTGTTGCCTTGGAGCCACTTGCAAGGACCGCTACCGCTGGCGACCTTGCAGAAACACCGCGACGAAGCCGTCGGTCACTTTCGTCCCGAGCGAGCGGTGCAACCGATATAACCTGTTACGATGAAGGGCGGTTAAATCCTCAGCATGCCCTGGCAGAAAGAGCTTTTGGGCGTTCGGTCTTGGGTTCCCCCGAAACTTCTTTAGGGCGAAACAGGTTGCTGTCATTACTGCAGGGCCGAGAACCTCGACCCCGAATAGACTTACAGATTGAAATCGGTTCCCACCCTACTGCTGCGAGAGGTGTCTATCGGAGCACTAGATCGTCGATATTAAGCACAATTCATGAGTCAAGACACTGTTCTTAAAACCGTCGTGCCCCTTGGTATCAAGACGAAGCTGGGATATGGAATCGGCGAGATCGGCAAAGAGATTCCCAGCAGTATCATCGTCTTCTTCCTACTATTTTTTCTCACCAATGTTGCGGGTCTGTCTCCGGGATGGGCGGGTAGCGTCCTGCTCGTTGGAAAGGTGTGGGATGCAGTCAACGACCCCCTCGTCGGCTGGCTCAGCGATCGCACGCGATCGCGGTGGGGGCGCCGCTTCTCGTGGATGATGTGCGGGGCATTTCCCTTGGGACTGAGCTTCTGGCTGCTTTGGCTGGTGCCACCGTTGACCGGTCAGGGCCAGCTTGCTATCTACTACAGTGGCGTGATGATTTTATTCTTCGCGGCTCTGACGGCGGTCGCTATTCCGCACTCCACCCTGGCTGCCGAACTCACACAAACGTATGACGAACGCACGCAGCTAGTTAGTTTTAAAGCCGCCTTCAGCATAGGCAGCAGTATTTTAGGACTGGTCATTGCGCAGATTATCTTTGCGACGGTGACGGATGTGAGCCGTCGCTATGTATTGATGGGAGGAATATTCGGAGCTATTGTCATCGTTGCTGTATACGCATGCGTTTGGGCAACCTATGACCGTTTTTGGCAGCTTCAAAGCGCGCGCGTTGACGTAAATAAGATAACTCCTCGTAGCTCCATCGTGCAGCAATTACGCGCCATCCTCAGACTGAAACCCTTTCTTTACATTATGGGTGTTTATCTGTGTTCTTGGCTGGGTCTACAAACAACAGCTGCAATTTTGCCCTATTTTGTAATCGACTGGATGGAGCTGCCGGATCGGCATTTTACTCAAATGGTCTTGGTCGTGCAGGGAACGGCCTTGCTCATGATGTTTGTTTGGAGCCCTGTCGGTCAGAGAATCGGGAAACGCGAGATTTATTGTTTGGGAATTCCCCTGACAGTTGCAGCCCAAATCGGGCTCTTTTTTCTGAGACCTGACCAAATTTTCTGGATGTATGCTCTGGGTGCGATGGCCGGGATCGGACTCGCGACAGCATACCTAGTGCCGTGGTCCATGCTGCCAGACGCGATCGATCTCGACGAACTCCAGACCGGACAGCGCCGAGAAGGAATGTTTTGTGCGTTGCTAGTGCAGCTGCAAAAACTAGGCACTGCGCTGGCGATCTTTTTGGTAGGGAAAACTCTAGAGGCAGCCGGCTACGTTGCTCGCAGCGGCGGTGACGACCTTGTCTTGTCCCAACCAGACAGCGCACTTACAGCCATTCGCTGGATCTTAGGGCCCTTGCCTGCAATAGTCTTGAGCGCTGGCATTTATTTCGCAGTAGGCTACCCGATTACTCGTCAGGTTCACGACAGCATTGTGTTGAAGCTCCACGCCCGCCGAGAACGTTCGGGCTCGGCTTGAATCGGGGTGCAGTCGTCTCCCACCTAGACGCAGAAGTAAGGGGGCGCGGATCCCTAACCTCCGGGTCGTGGCGGGATACTGTGACCCGTGATAAAAAACAAGCAGCCTCATCAGATCGGTAACGCTGGCGCTTCATATCAGTAGCGATAGAGTTGCCATATTTATCTTGGAACAGAACTCGGTGCTCCATCCCCGAGTCCGCGCTCGACACTCTTGTATACGTTACGTTGCGGTTTAACTGCCCGCGAGTAGTCTCATGCATGACATGCAGGAAACGACCGCCGATCGCAAAAGCGAACACATCGATGTCGTCCTCCAAAAAGACGTTCGAGCTAAAGGTATCACCACCGGCTTCGAGCGCTTCTCCTTCGACCACGTAGCCTTACCGGAACTCAACCTCGACGCGATCGACTTGAGTTGCGAGTTGTGGGGACGCTCATTGCGATCGCCCCTACTGATCGGCAGCATGACTGGCGGTACGGAATCCGCCCGCACCATCAACCTCCACTTGGCTGAAGCCGCTCAGGAGTTGGGCATTGCGATGGGGGTCGGGTCGCAGCGTGCCGCGATCGAGCGCGAAGACCTTGCCGTTACCTACCAAGTGCGTCGGGTTGCGCCGGATATTTTGCTGTTCGCCAACCTCGGTGCCGTACAGCTCAACTACGGTTACGGTCTCGACCAAGCCCGCCGTGCAATCGACATGTTGGAGGCCGATGCGCTGTTTCTGCACTTGAACCCCCTGCAAGAAGCTGTTCAACCGCGCGGCGATCGCGACTGGCGCAACTTGTACGATAAAATCGCGCAACTCGTCCACCAGCTTGACGTTCCCGTCATTGCCAAAGAAGTCGGCAACGGCATCGATGCAACCACTGCCCGACGGCTAGCCGAGTGCGGCATTGCGGCGATCGACGTGGCTGGAGCCGGCGGCACGAGCTGGAGCGAAGTCGAAGCCTATCGACAAAGCGATCCGCTCCGCCGCCATGTCGCCCATTGTTTTGCCGGGTGGGGTATTCCCACGGCCCTATCGTTACAGCTGGTCCGCCATGCCGTTCCGGACCTGCCGGTCTTCGCCAGCGGCGGCATCCGCACCGGCATTGATGCGGCTAAGGCAATTGCTCTCGGGGCCGTGCTCGTCGGGAGTGCTGCCCCCGTCCTCAGTGCGGCCATCGATCGCCCCCAAGCCGTCCGCGATAAATTTGCCGCGATCGCCGAGGAGCTCCGCATTGCTGCTTTTTGTGCGGGGGCAGGCAGTCTCGCTAGGCTACGAAACACGCCGCTGCGCCGTACGGATACCTGGGAGTCGATCTAGAAAAGTGTGGAAATGCGATCGCTCGAGCCTACAAACTCAACTGCACGATCGCGATGCTGCCTGAGAAGCAGACATCAACGTCGGTGCCGGGAGTGCGTCCGCGATCGGGATACGCGCCGGTGTAGTGATAGCGATCGCCCTCAACGCGGTAGGTCACCGGGAGCGGTTGCGTACTCGGCGTGCAGAACACCAACTCCGGATCGGGACTGCCGGGGTCGAGGTGAGGGAAGTTAACGTTCCAGAATTTGCCGGGCGGCAGCGATCGCCCCATCAATTCGTCTAACACGTGCCGCGTCCAGCGCGCGGTCGTCTCCCAATCGATCGGCAGCGGCCGCCGAATCCAGTGAGACAGGGCGATGCCGGGAACGCCCAGGATGGCTGCTTCGCGCACGGCGGCAACGGTACCGGACATGTAGACGTCGATGCCGAGATTGCCGCCGGCGTTAATGCCCGAGAGCACCCATCGGGCATCGGGATACTTTTGGGTCAGGGCGATGCGGGAGCAGTCGGCAGGCGTTCCATCCAAACAGAAGGCGCGATCGCCGCGCTGTTGCAATTTCAGCGCTCGCTGGGTAGTCACTTGATGCCCGCAGCCGGAATATTCCCGGTCGGGTGCGAACATGACGCCCTTGCCGTCGATCGCGTCTTGAAGCGCTTGTAACCCGGGAGCGTCGATGCCGTCGTCGTTGGTCAAAATGATGGTCATCGGTGGGATTGCATCGTGCGAGGTAAGGACGCGATCGCGCACCACCATTCATTCCGAGCGCTCGGCGATCGCGGTGCCGTGCATTCAAAGGTCGGGCCGAGGGGAGCGCGCCAAGATTTTAGCGAAGAACGGCCGCGATCGCCTGACGAGCAGTCAAAACCCCAAGCGATCGCGCTCCTCAAAGGCGGATCGCTGCCGCTTTCCCGCTCGGACCTGCGTGCTCTGGGGAGCGAGAACGAATAGCAACGACCCGATGGCAAAGGCAATGCTTCCAATGAAATACAGCCACGCCCGCGGACCGGGCGACGACGCGATCGCGATCCCGGCATCGATGGTCAGCAGCACGCTCCCGAAGGAAAACAGCCAACTTCCAAGGCGATAGTATCTGTCTGACATCAGTCCCTAGCAAAGATTCAGATCGGGCGCATGCCTGGCCAAGTGGTCGCGCGGGCTAAAGCTGATTTGGCTCTACGCCCAACCAACCGCGACAGAGGCGGATTTGGTCGTCTGTCGGCTCCGCGATCGCGGCAATTTTATAGCCGCTCGGTTGAGGTTCTGCTAGGGTGACGCGGTGCTCGACGAGTTCGTCTTGGTGGAAGACTGTCACGGCGATCGCGGCGCCCGGCTGGAAATCCTTCAAGCGATCGCTCAGGCGATCGGCAGTGGCGCGGAGCCCTGCGACCGCTAGCAGTTCGTCGCCGGCATCGAAACCGACTTTACCGGCAGGCGAGGAGGCATCGACAAATTTGATAATGTTCTTGCCGCCCTCATTCACAACTTTGAGGCCGAGATAAGGGGCCGGATCGTCGTCGAGAACCGGCCGCAGTTTTAGTCCGAAGGGGGCAAGGTAGTCATCGAGCGGCAGTTCGTCCAGGCCGCGGACGTACCGAGCAAAGAAGTCGCTCAGATCGGTGCCAATTGCGGTTGCGATCAGGGTTTCTAATTCGTCGGTCGTGAAGCCAATTTCATCCCGGCCAAACTGCTCCCACAACGCTCGCATGACGTTGTCGAGGGAGCGCTGGTTGTCGGAGCGCGATCGGGCCAATAAATCTAGTTGAAAGGACACGAGTTCGCCTTTCAGGTAGTAAGAAATCTGGTTGTTGTCGCTGAAGGCGTCGCGGCGGTAGAGCTTGATCCAGGCATCGAAACTGGATTCGCCGAGCGGTTGAACTGCCCGTCCCGGTGTCGCGAAGTACCGGGATATATCTTTGCTGAGATTTTCCAGGCAGGTCTTCGCATCGTACACGCCTGCTCGTAGCGGAATGATGGCATCGTAGTAACTGGTCGTGCCTTCGCAAAACCACAGCGCGGTCGTGTAATTCTCGCGCTCGTAATCGAAGGTTTCCAGCTCCTTTGGGCGAATGCGCTTGACGTTCCAGAGGTGAAAGAACTCATGGGCGACCAGTTGCATAAAGCGATTGTACTTATCCCGCGCGCGGAAGCCGAGGCGCGGGTAGTTCAAGGAACACGCATTCTTGTGCTCCAGCCCGCCGTATCCGCTGCCGGATAAATGCAATAGGAACAAATAGCGATCGTACGGGAGACCGCCGAAGATCTCGGCTTCGGTTTCGATCAGTTTTTGCGTGTCGGCAACGATCTGTTCTGGGTTGGCGTTGCCTTGCCCCCAAATGGCGAGCTCGTGGGGCTTGCCACCCGCCTCGAACTCGAAGGTGCGATGGGTGCCGATTTCGAAGGGGCTGTCGACTAACGTATCGAAATCGGCAGCGATGAAGGTATTGGCTGCTCCTTGAACGGCTGGTAACGGCGTCGAAATCTGCCAGCCAGCCGGGGGGCGAATTGTAATGCGGGCGGGTTGTTGCTCCCATCCAGGCACGAACATCAGTAGTGCTGCTGGATTGAAGTACCCGTGGGTGGCATCGAGGTGATTGGTGCGAACGGTCAGGTCGTTCGCGTAAACCCGATAGCGGATGGCGACATCTGAAGCTCCTTCTTTGCCGATCGCAATTTGCCAGTGGTTTTTGCCGAGTTTCTGCCCAGTAGCTGGCCGACCTGCGACCGTAGCGCTCAGGTCCTGGACGTGGCGGGCGTACTCCCGTAGCAGGTAGGAGCCCGGCGTCCAGGCGGCCATTTTGAGGTCGAGGTGAGGGTCGCGCCACCCGCGCGCGTAGAGCGTAACGACAAATAAATGTGATGCCGGCTCCGGCATCGCCACCTCGTAGGTCAACTGGGGAGCGACTTCGGTCGCATCTGGTGCGCGCACGGCAGTAGCGTCGGTCATGGGCTGCGTAAACTCGACGGGGTAAATCGACGGTAACCGATCGCGACTGGCACTCGCGCGATCCGCGGGCGAGTGCGTTATCGAGGGTCGCGCTCTCCGAGGTTGGAGGCGGCCGGTTTAGACCCCTACAACCCGCCGGTCAGGTGTTCGAGCTGCTTGAGATTGGTTACGCACATGATGCGATCGCCGAGTTCGAGCCAACCTTTCCCCTGCCACTTGGCAAGTAAATTAGCGACATCGTCGACTCCGATGCCGCTCAGGTCTGCCCAATCTCTCGCCGGCAGGTTGACGATCTCCATTCCCTCTTCGGTTGGCGTGCCGTATTCCTCGGCAATCGTCACGATCGTCCATGCCAAGCGGACAAGTACGGGCTGGTGGCGCAGCGACAGCAATGTATGGGCTTGTCGCCAGCGCCGGACAACATGCTGCAACAGCTTGTGGTGGAGTTGGGGGTCTTTGAACAGCGCTTGGATGAAGCGTTGGGCCGAAACCCCTAACGTGCGGACGTCGGTAAGGGCAATGGCTTCAGTGGCGCGCGGCGGCTCGTCAAGAATGGCGGCATCACCGATGAAATCGCCGCGCCCGAGGACCGCTTGCGTTATGGCGCGATCGCCGTGCTTGCGCTGCATCCGCAGCCATCCCGATTCGATGAAATAGACAGCTGTACCCCAGGATCCGTCTGTTAAGAGTGTCGTGCCTGCAGAAAACTCGCATTCGTCTGCAACGGATAGCAGCCATTCCAGCGTTTCTGGTTCGGCAACAGTAAAAAGCGGGAAAAGCTCGCTGAGCTCGGTGGTCTCCATTCAGCAGTCTGCTAAATCAGGCGATCGCGAGGGCGTTGCTCGGCCGTCCCAGGCGGGCAAGTCGGTCGCAGCCGCATCCCAATCCACTCCATTACATCACAGATACATCCCGGAGTCTGCCTGCGTGGGTGACGCGCCCAGGGAAACGCATACCCACTGAGCTCAAAATCTATTCTGGGAAAGATTCCTCAATCATCGCGAAGCTGGGTGATGATGTTTGCGATCGTGCCGAGGAAATCGAACCAGCGACGCCGGCACTGATGGCGATCGTGGATGCTATGGTGCTGCCGATCGCTCTCATCGTTCAAGAATTTGAAATCGAGGTCCGGCTTGCGATCGCGGGGGACGGCGATCGCTCATGGCAGCAGCAGCGTTTTCAAGCCGAGCCGGAAATTGCTCCTGCGGCTAAACCTGTCGGACCGAAAGTGGGAGTGACATTATCCCGATAGCAATGCTTCGCATATAGATCCGGAAATGTCGCCCCTTGCAAACCCCCCTTGGTAGCTTCGGGTGGGGTGTCGGGGTTGGTCATGTAGTCGCGCAGCCTATTGTTGATTAGTCGTCGCGATCCAGGTTCCAGAGAATCACGGTGCCATCATGGCTGGCGCTGGCGAGTGTCTCTCCATCCGGGGCAAAACTCGCGCTCAAGACCCAACCCGAATGACCGGTGAGAGTCAGAAGTTCGCGACCGCTGCGGTCCCACAACTTTACCGTGCCATCATTGCTGGTGCTGGCGAGGGCCTCCCCATCCGGTGCAAAACTCACGCTATTGACCCCATCCGAATGAGCTGCGAAGGTCTGGAGTTCGCGACCATTGAGGTCCCAAAGCTTTACCGTGCCATCTAAGCTGGCGCTGGCGAGAGTCTTCCCATCCGGTGCAAAACTCACGCTATAGACCCGATCCGAATGACCTGCGAGGGTGTGGAGTTCGCGACCGCTGCGGTCCCACAACTTTACCGTGCCATCCCAGCTGGCGCTAGCGAGGGTCTCCCCATCCGGGGCAAAACTCACGCTATAGACCGGACCCGAATGACCTGTAAGAGTCAGTAGTTCTCGGCCGCTGAGGTCCCACAGCTTCACCGTCCGATCCTCGCCGGCGCTAGCGAGGGTCTCCCCATCCGGGGCAAAACTCACGCTCCTGATAAAACTCGAATGACCTGCGAAGCTCTGGAGCTCGCGACCGCTGCGGTCCCACAGCTTCACCGTGCCATCCTCGCCGGCGCTGGCGAGGGTCTCTCCATCCGGCGCAAAACTCACGCTATTGACAAAACCCCAATGACCCGAAAGGGTCTGGAGTTCGCGACCGCTGCGGTCCCACAGCTTCACCGTGCCATCAAAGCTAGCGCTGGCAAGAGTCTCTCCATCCGGTGAAAAATTCACGCCCAAGACCCCAGACGAGTGCCCTGCGAGAGTCTTGAATTTGCGATCGCTGCGGTCCCACTGCTCCACCGAGCTAACAGTTCTGCTGGTGCTGACGAGGGTTTCTCCGTCCGGTGTAAAACTCACGCTCCTGACCGGATCCAAATACCCCTCGAGGGTATTCCGATGCCGATATCCGTCAAGTTGATAAGCTTCGCGTAAAGCAGACATTAAATGTAGCTGAACCGGCAGATTGATTTGCTTTGCATCCTCTGCTCGAAGATGTTGTCCCAGTTTCACCCCCGTCAGTAAGGCTTTAAAGTTTTGATCTAAAGCCATCAAGTTCTCAACAGCAATACTCTCCGCCCGGATGTCTGTATTCAAAGCTGCGATCTCTACTTCCTGTTGTTGCTGCCCAGCGCAAACCGGTAGGGCTCCCAGAAACGCTACGACAACAGAGAGTCCTGCAATGAAGGCATCAAACACCGGCTTGCATCCAGGATTGGGGGACAATCCCTCGATCGCTTTTGTTCGAAAAGCTCCTTCCACTAGCCTTTCGCAGGGTCTGATTTCTTGTGGTGACATCGCCGCAGCACGAAGCTTTGCATTCACTTTCATCAGCTTGCTCCGAGAAATCCCTTTTTCTTGGACGGGGAGGAATAGGTTTGCGAGGGGGAGGGTTCGGCGCCCACAACACGAGCAGAGTGGCATTTCGAGAGGTCAACTCGACTTTTGATTTGGCAAACTTCCCAACCCTTTTCCAGCTCGTGTTACCCACCGAAACTCGATTTTGGGAAATGGTTACTTCGCAAAGAGCCTCCGCCAAACCTATGGTTTTGAATCAGTCCTCTGCATTGTTGTTGCCCTCGGCTGCAAAGCTTATGAGCACTTCGATTGATTCGCTCAAGACTGTAGGTCGGCACGGCATCACGGACATTTCAACTGTCGTCACGCCATAACCTGGCAGTTTTTTTCGAGATGCCATTTAGCTCAACTGCGCCAAAGTCCTGAGATAAGATCCGATCCAGTAGTCGCATGCGTGCCATCCGTGCTGGAATCCCTACAGCTTTCACTCTACAAAATCGAGCAGTTTGCCGACGCGCTCGTATCACAACAATTGACGCATCTCAGCGCGCTCAGTCTGGCGATCGTCTTTGCGGCCGGGTTGCTGACAAGTCTGACGCCATGCATGCTTTCGATGCTACCGCTGACTGTCGGATATATCGGTGGCTATCAGGCACAGGGGCGCGCCCGCGCGGCAGTTCAGTCGATGTGGTTCGCGCTGGGCTTGGCGACGATGCTCGCGGGATTGGGCGCGATCGCAGCCGCCGCCGGCAAAGTATACGGACAAATCGGCAGCGGCTTACCGATCGTCGTCAGCTTGTTGGCGATCGCTATGGGGTTAAACCTATTAGAGATTTTGCCTCTCCGCTTTCCGTCTCTGGGTGCGACAACTTGGATTGCCGAAGACTGGCCGGCTGGGTTGCGATCGTACTTGTTGGGTTTGACCTTTGGATTGGTGGCATCGCCTTGTAGCACGCCAGTGCTGGCAACGCTGCTGGCTTGGGTGGCGTCGTCGCAGAACCTCGCGATTGGATCGGGGTTGTTGCTAGCCTATGCGATCGGCTACGTCGCGCCGCTGGTCGTTGCCGGAACGTTTGCTGCCGCCATTAAGAAATTCCTAGAATTCCGTCGCTGGTCGGGCTGGATCGTTCCCACGAGCGGGGCACTGCTCCTGGGGTTTGGCGTCGTTTCGCTGCTAACGCGCTTGCCCTCCGAGCTCCTTTAAACCGACAGCATTTGCCTCCCATTGAGGCGATCGCGCACGACTGCTTTTTAGTCTTAAACTTCACCTTTTTCAACCTCGTTTATCACTCGTCAACCAGCTACCCGCTCGCGCGCCGATGTCTTTAAAACCGCCTTTAGAAACTGAGTCGTCCCCGGAAACGCTTTTATCAACTCCGACCGAGACGGATGGCAAACCATCGCTACTTGTCTCGGGACGTCGTGCCTGGATGCGACTACTACGCAGCATTGCCGACCTGAGGTTGGCGATCGCGCTCCTCTTAGCGATCGCGTTATTCAGTGTCAGCGGGACGCTCATCGAACAAGGGCAAGCGATCGCCTATTACCAGCAGAACTATCCTGAAAATCCAGCCCTCTTCGGATTCCTGTCCTGGAAAGTCTTGCTGTTCCTAGGGCTGGATCGCGTTTACTCGACGTGGTGGTTCTTGTCACTCCTGGTGCTGTTTGGCTCAAGCCTGACGGCTTGCACGTTCACCCGTCAGTTGCCAACGCTCAAAGCCGCGCGCCGCTGGCAGTTCTTCAAACGCCCCGGCAATTTCGAGAAGCTAGCCCTGAGTGCCGAATTGCCAGCGGGAACGACCGACGCGATCGCGGATCTGCTGCAGTCGCGCAGCTACAAAGTCTTTCGGGCCGGCGACACCCTTTACGCGCGCAAGGGAATCGCCGGACGCATCGGTCCGATCGTGGTTCATGCCAGCATGTTGCTGGTTTTAGCCGGGGCAATCTGGGGTACGCTGACCGGTTTCACCTCGCAAGAGATGATTCCAAGCGGCAACCGTTTCCAAATCCACAACATCACCTCTGCCGGTCCTTGGGCGCAGTCGCCGATGCCGCTCGATTGGTCCCTGCGTGTCAACCGCTTCTGGATCGACTATGCGCCTGATGGCAGCATCGACCAATTCTATTCGGATCTGTCGGTGCTAGATGGAGAGGGCAACGAACGCGATCGCCAAACCATCCACGTCAACCAACCGCTGCGCGCGAGCGGCGTGACTTTTTATCAAACCAACTGGGGCGTTGCCGGCGTTAAAGTCCGCATCAACAATAGCCCGCAGTTCCGCCTGCCCGCTGCCCAGCTCGACACGGGCGGTAACGGTCGTATGTGGGGAACCTGGGTTCCGATTAAACCCGATATGAGCGCCGGGGTTTCCTTGCTGACCCGCGATCTCCAGGGAACCCTGATGGCCTATGACTCGGCCGGCAACTTAGCCGGTGCCGTGCGAACGGGCAGTTCGATCCACCTCGACGGCGTTACCCTCTTCGTCGACGAACTGATCGGCAGCACGGGCTTACAAATCAAGTCCGACCCTGGCATTCCGATTGTCTATGCCGGCTTCGGATTCTTGATGCTCGGCGTAATGATGAGCTACGTATCGCACTCGCAAGTATGGGCGCTACAGTCCGGCGATCGCCTGTTCGTGGGCGGTAAAACCAACCGCGCGCAGTTGACCTTCGAACGCGAATTGCTGGGCATCCTCGAACGATTAACGGAGCAAAAGCTTTAACCACCAATTCGTTGAGGTCTTCTGCCGACGGGGCTACCTTACTGAGGTCCGGCAGAACTGCCGGCAACCTTATCGCGAAAGCCAGGGCATCCGCAGTATCGAGCGTTTTACAGGATCTGGAATAACGCAGTCATCAGCTGGGTTCGCCCGAGCGCAGCAGCCTGCCCGGACTTGTCAACCAACAATACCCCCCTACCCGAGATTGGAGAACTCGACGAAATGCAGACGTTTGTGAACTCCAACAGAAAAAGCGATCGCTCTGTACTGCCGTCAACTACCAACAACAGAGATTTAGGGTTTACCGAGGGCGACCCTGGAGCGGGAGGTTCGATCGCGTTGGGAGCGAGGGAAGATCTGGGATTGCTTCAACTGGCTAAGTGACGGCTACCGGGTCTATGAGAAGGGCATCGACGCGGTCAGCCATGGAGCGAGCAAGACCTTACATGTCGCGGGCGGATGGAGAGAACACGAGGCTGAGGCACTACCTCGCGAGGCAGAAGCGGAAGAGCCTGTAACAACCAAAGTCCAAGGCAGGCTGAAGCGATCGTTGAGACTACTGCTGCACTATTTAACCCACTGGGAGGTTCCGATTTTCAAGGAAACCATCGGTTACCGTGGCTGGTGCGTTTGTGTTTGTGAGATTTGAGATGGTCCTAGAAGGGGCAATGCATTGCAACTCACTTAATCTGTGTATTTTCTATTAGCAATCCCAAGCTTCTTGAGTTCGGTACCGGCTTGAATCAGGTTTAACTTGCTGATAACCATTTATTAACCCGTGATTTGGTACTTTTCAGGTAAGTTAGGGTGATATCAATTTGGCCAACTCTTTATCCACCATGAAAAGACGTTCCTTTTTGCAATCTACTGCGCTTTTTTTCGCAGGGTTGGCTATTGCTGCTTGTACAAATTCTCAAACCACTAGCGATCGCACTCCGGACACTATCAAATTCGCCGTCACGGATGTGCAAGGGCTGGAAGAATTACAGCGAGATTATGAACCTTTCCGCGATGCATTGACTGAAGCCTTAGGCAAAGATATTGAATTTTTCCCGGTAGCCGATCGCACCGCGGCTGCCGTTGCTCTACAGTCCGATCAGGTTGATGTGGTTCTCACCGGTCCTGCCGAATATGTTGTAATTCGGGCCAAGACCAATGCAGTCCCCGTTGTGGCGCTTACCCGGCTCAACTATCGTTCCGCGATCGCAGTTCAGCCTGACAGTGGCATTCGAGAAGTTAGCGAACTGAAAGGGAAGAAAGTCGCTATGTCTGACCTAGGTTCCACCAGCGGTCAGCTTGGTCCTACCAAGATTTTGGTGGATGGCGGCATCGATCCGGAGGCTGATGTAGAAATTCTGCTTTTGGGCGACACCGATTTACAAGCCTTTAAGAATGGTGAGACCGATGCCTGGGGTGGGTCAGCGTTAGACTACGAGCGCTTCCTAGAGGCAGAAGGACTAAAAGAAGAAGACTTTCCATTAATTGAAGTCGGTTCAGCACTCCCCAATGATGTCTTTGTGGCCAGCAGCAGCCTTGCACCTGAAGTTGTGGATGAAATAAAACAGGCAATGGTTGAGAATCAAGAGATATTGGTCAATGCCATTATTTCCGTAGATGCCAACCAGAAATACACGGGCTCTGAGATTATTGAAGTCCAAGATTCTGACTATGACTCCATCCGTGAGGCATACCAGGCAATCGGCATCGATGACTTCACTGAATTTGTCGGTGATTAGTAGTTAATTTGAGTTGGGTTTGCGGCAGCGCAACCCAACCATTCTTTTCAGTTGAGTTATGACTCAAGTGGGTTATGGCTAACGATATCGCATCCGCCAATTTTCTTCAACTCACCTTCCACATTTCAGGCTGTTAGCATTAATGCTTTCCTTAGCGGTTGACCGATTATCAAAAACCTACCCCAATGGAACGGTTGCACTCAACCGTGTCAGTTTCAGTGCTCAGCCGGGGGAAGGTATTGTATTGCTGGGATCGAATGGTTCTGGCAAATCCACATTATTACGCTGTATAGTGGGCCTAGAAAAACCTACCTCTGGCCGGATCGGAGTAGGGAATTCTCAACTAGAAACGGCGAATGCTTGCCAATTGCGTCAGTTGCGGCAACAGATTGGCATTGTGTTTCAGCGATTTCATTTGGTGGCTAACCTGAGTGCTTTTCATAATGTGTTGCAGGGTTCTTTAGGTCGCAGCAAGGGACCACGCTACTGGTTTCCCGCCACGGCTCCCAAACAAGAACGGGATCGGGTTATGCAATGTTTGGAGCGGGTAAATCTGGCTCATTTGGCCCAACAGCGAGTGGATACCCTGTCTGGGGGGCAACAACAACGGGTGGCGATCGCCCGGATGTTAATGCAAGACACCAGCCTACTACTGGTCGATGAGCCTGTCGCTAGTCTCGATCCCAAATCCGGTCGGGAAGCGATGGACTTGTTGTGGGATATTGTGCGAGAGCGTCAACTTACAGCAATTTGCACCCTACACCAACTAGATTTAGCCAAAGATTATGCCGATCGCATTATTGGGTTGCGACAGGGCGAAATCCAAATCGATGCTCCCGCCCATATATTAACTGACCGCGAACTAAGCTGGCTCTATGAATCATCCCCAATCTCCAATGCGGTCGAAAGCAACGCCTAATTCCAACAATCGACTTTACTCCGCTCCTCCTCGCTGGCGAAAACCTTCCTCCCTGGTATTTGTAATTTTGGTAATTGGCTCGGCTTTCTTTTTTCATGGCCTCTGGATTAGTGAACTTACCCCCCTCCGAATTTGGCAAGGCTTTTCTCGCCTCTGGAACTTTCTCGATCAAGCCATTCCCCCTAATCCCAAGCGCTTAGGCAGTACGATCGAAGCTACCTTGGAAACATTTGAAATGGCACTTGTGGGGACCGTATTCGGGGCGGTTTTGAGCCTGCCTCTGGCGATTCTCGCAGCGGAAAACACCACTCCCCATCCAATTGCCTTAGGCTTCACTCGCAGTTTTATCACGCTTCTGCGAGTGATCCCAGACTTGGTGTGGGGACTGATTTTTATTATTGTCGTTGGACTTGGTCCCGTCGCCGGCATTATGGCCTTGACCGCCGATACGATGGGTTTTTGCGGCAAGTTTTTTGCCGAACGGATTGAAGAAGTCGAACCGGGACCTGTGGAGGCACTCAGCGCGATCGGGGCCTCGAAAGCCAGCATCATCATGCTGGCTATTTTTCCCACCACCTTACCTTCATTTGTCGCGTCTACCCTATTTGCCCTGGAATCCTCGGTGCGATCGGCAGTGGTTTTAGGATTGGTGGGAGCCGGAGGTATTGGCGTGGAGTTGTCTACCTCAATGCAACTCTTGCGCTACGATGAAGCGTTCATGGTAATTATTGTGATTTTCGGCGTAGTGCTGCTAGTCGAACAAATCTCCAGTTTTATCCGCCGCAATATTATTGGTAATGCCTACGGGTAGTAGGTTGCCATAAACAACCTACAGTCAAAATTCACTGCTTCACTGTAGGAAAAGATAATGGACAATACTGCAACAGCACATTTGGCTTGGGATAGCCGCTGGCAAACAGATTCGGGTCGAGAAGACTGGTTGCAAGCAGAGCCTGACGTGGTCGAATTTTCCTCCCATCTCTTGACTCAATTGTCCCAACTAAGTACCAAACGGGCATTAGATTTAGGGTGTGGCGTGGGTCGTCATGCGATTCAGTTAGCTCAATTGGGTTTTGAGGTCTCCGGGCTAGATGGCAGTAGCGCAGGACTAGAATTCGCCACTAAAACTGCAGAGGAACAAGGAGTTGCCATTGATTTTATCCAAGGTTCAATGGAGTCACTTCCTTATCCAGATATGACCTTTGATTATGTGCTGGCGTTCAATGTTATTTATCATGGCGATCGCCCAGTCGTATCCCGCTGCATCAGCGAAATTCATCGTATTCTCAAACCAGGGGGATTTTTCCAAGGCACCATGTTGTCTAAGCGCAATGGGAACTATGGAAAGGGCACGGAAATTTCTGCCAATACCTTCGTCGATCTGAACAACGGCGATAAAGATCACCCTCATTTTTATTGCAATGCTGAAGAACTATGCGAGCTATTGCATAATTTTGAACTTCTCAGCTTGATCGATCGGGTGCACAAGAAACCCAATTCTTGGCATTGGCATCTCATTGCAGAACGGTTCTAAAAAAAGATTTGAAGCTCGGCAGTTGAGTGCGCCCCCTTTTTTTGCCCAACAAATTTTCATCTAACCCCTTTTCCAAAGAGTCGGCTAACAAAAATTCATCTCGTCAATTGGCAACTTTAAGATTTTAAGAGAGTTCATCATATTTGATATGCGCTCAGCATGAGTTCGCTAGCTCGAAAATCAACTTCCGGTCGTGGCAAACACTTTTGTTGGAATGGTGAGACCCAATTAATTTGGGAAGTAGTGTTTGATATCTTTTCCCCAGGTACAAATTATAGAAGTCCCCTTTACTTAGGGCTTGCTGAAAAAGTCCACAAAGTGAATTTAGGGGACAGAGAGCTCATGAAATTAGGCTTTCGCCATCTAGCCCCAGATTTTTGCCCCTAGATCTCGGCTCAAGTGCAAGGGTTTTGAGGCTCTAGCAACCATAACCTTGCACTCCTCTGACGCAGAAAACGCTGGAACCTTCTCGCTGAAACAATTCCAGCCTTTTTCAGCAAGCCCTACTTAAAAGTATGCCAACTCCTGATGAAGCAACTTTTTTCCATAACACCGAAGGAATGCACTTTCGGGTACATTACGATCCCAATCGACAATCCAATCAGTGTTATGGCGGGGCTCGAATAAATGGAGTACTCTTCAAGCCATACAAAAACAATAGGCTCTATCTTTTCTGTGTACCTCATCCACTGAGCAGAGCTATGCCGAGCCGCAGTCAGTTGCCGAACAAGTATCCGTGCCGGACCTATCTAAATCTGCCTGGTAACATTGCTTCTCCGCACGCACGGCAGCGATTGCAGCGCTCAACTGTACCCTCGGTGAGTTCACCTGAATTGGGTCAGTCTTGCCAAATTTGGACTGGGTCGCAAGCACCGTCGCTCAAGACCGGTCATAATAGGTAATTTGCGGTAACTCTCGCGAGCAGGAGTCACGAGTTCGATGGCAACGAGCAATACGCAGGTCAAGAAGGCAATCGCGCAAAACGTTAAGGACGCCCTGCGCAAGGCCGAAATCAATCCGACGACGAAGGCTGGCAACCGCGAGCTGAGTAAACTCATCCACATGTTGATGGAGGAGGATGAGTTGCCGAGCGACCTAGCTGCAGCGAGCGAGCAGCTTAGCAAACACGTGGTGGCTACTCTCCAGGAGCGCAATAAGAAGAACATCGACGGTGCGGCTATTCGGACGCTGATCGCGCAACGGCGATCGCTGTTCGGCGACGCAACGGAAGCAGCTGTCCCCGAATCCACCAAGCCAGCAGCAGCAATCGAATCAGACCCGCCTACCAGCGAGGCCGCTGACGCCCCCGCTAAGCCAGATGATGCCCCTGCTGCGAGTGCAGATGCGGAGGCTGGAACCAAATCAAAAACCAAGTCTAAAGCCAAGTCAAAAACCGCAGAAAACAAGACCGCAGAAGAATAGACGAGCGCGTTGTGGCGCCGAGTCGTTGTCCAAGCTGAAGACACGAATTTGTGCAACCGACGGATGGCTCTCTCCTGTCCGAAGTGTGGCGATCGCTTTGAGGTAGTAGTTTTCGCCGAGATCGAAGTCGATCGCTGCATTGGCTGCGGCGGTCTTTGGTTCGACTGCGAAGAAGTCGAGCACCTCAAGCTGGCGGCTGGCTCGGAAGCGATTGACGTGGGCGATCCGCAGTGCGGCCGCCAGCTGGATCGCTTGGCGAGCGCGGTCGCTTGCCCGCGCTGCGGGGATGCCATGACCCGCATGCTAGACATGGACGCTCACGCCATTTGGTACGAGCGCTGTTGTGTCTGTTGCGGCATTTGGCTGGACGCTGGCGAATTTGTCAAATTCAAGGACAACTTCCTGCCCCAATCGGCAATCGCTCGCATTCGCAATTGGTTTCGCCCCTAAAACGGAACCTCGTCGGAGAAGGTATCCGCTGCGTCAGCAGGTATCTCCAAGTCGATACTGTTGCCGGCAACTGCGGTGAGGTCGAGTTGCTCGGCTGCCGGACTTTCGGGCAAGGGCATGTCGGGCAGGACTTCGCCATTGAAAGCGCTGGCAAGACTGCGGGCCGCCCGGTCGATATCGGCGTCGGTCGGTTTGGATCCGGACGGCTGGGTTTCATTAGCAGGCACTGACGGTGCTTGCGTTTCTATAGGTAGGGCAGACAATTCTGGGGCAGTCGGCTTGGAGACGAGAGTCTGTGAGTCCGGTGGCGGTGATGGCGCGATCGCTGCGGTCTGGGCTGGTAGATCGGCCGGGGGTCGATCTACTGGTACTTTTTCAGTTGGTTTTGGCTCGGCGTCGATAACAAACTGAACTTTAAAAGGACATTCACAGGCCCGCGTGAACGCTTCCTCAAGGGCGGCCTTGCGATTTTCTGCTTGGGCGAGGATACCTTTGGAGCTAACGCCAATCAGCGCAATGCTGCGGTCGAAGTCGATCCCGATTGGATGGCATTGCTGCCGGAGCAGCGCCTGAGTAAACCGCGGTAGCGATTCGATGACTTGCTTCCAAACAGCCGGATAGGCCGTTGGGGTGGGAGCAGGACTGGGTGACGGCAATTCCGTTGCTGCCGGTTGCGAAACTGTTACGGGTAGCGGGCGATCGCTCGCTGCGGGGGGGGCAGAAGCCGTGCGCCCCTGCGGTTCGGCAGTCGGGGTGCTTGGCTGGCGATCGCGTGACGGGGTTGGCGGGGTTGGAGCCGTGTCTGGTCTCGGGCGCGACTGGGCAGCCTGTAGGGGCGGTTTGCGATCGCGCGGTACGACTGCCGGTGCCGGTTCCGGACGCTCTTGCGACACGACCGTTGGCTCGGCGGTCGGTGCGACGGGTTGGCGATCGCGCTCGAGCAATCCGAGCAAGGTCACTTCTAACCAGAGGCGCGGCTGTGTAGTGTGGCGCAACTGCGGTTCGCCATCCCGGAGCACTTGCTGGCCGCGCATCATGTCTGTAATCGTCCAGCGATCGGCTTCTGCAATCAGTTGCTCCCAAGTCGGCGTCGTCAGCGCCACGAGGTTGGCGTGTTGGGGAGCGGTTTTAGCAATCAGCAGGTCGCGATAGAAACCGGCGAGATTGTGTAAAACAGTGAGCGGTTCGCGGCCGCGATCGAGCAAGTGGCGGCTTTGTGCCAGTACGTCGGCAATTGCGCCGGTGCGAATCGCCCGCAACAGCGCCAGCAAGTCGCGTTCGGGAATCGCCCCGACCAAGTCCCAAACCCGTTGGGGCGTCACCGTTCCCGACAGCAAACTCAGTTGGTCGAGCAAGCTTTCTGCATCTCGCATGCCGCCGTCAGCCACTTGAGCCACCAGCGTTAGCGCTTCCGGAGCGATCGCGATCTGCTCGCGGCGGGCGATCTCGCCGAGGTGCGTCACCATTGCCGCGAGCGGAATCCGGCGGAAGTCGAAACGTTGGCAGCGCGAAATAATCGTCGGCAGCACGCGCTGCGGGTCGGTCGTTGCCAGGATAAACACCACGCGCGAAGGGGGCTCTTCGAGGGTTTTCAGCAGTGCATTAAACGCGGCTGCACTGAGCATGTGTACCTCATCGATCAGGTACACCTTGTAGCGGCACAGCACTGGAGCAAACTGGGCCCGTTCGATCAACTCGCGGATGTTATCCACGCCCGTGTTGCTAGCGGCATCAATTTCGATCGCGTCTAGAGCCGTACCCCGCGCGATCGTCTGGCATGCTTCACAGCGGCCGCAGGGCGTTGTGGTCGGGCGATCGCCGCTGAGACAGTTCAGCGACTTGGCAAAGATGCGTGCGGAGGAGGTTTTGCCGGTGCCGCGCGGTCCGGCGAACAAGTAAGCAGGGGCAATGCGTTCGGTAGCGATCGCGTTGGCAAGCGTGGTGGCGATCGCGTCTTGCCCGACGAGGTCGGCAAAGGTCTGCGGACGGTATTTGTGGTGAAGCGGTTCGTAGGTCATGGAGCGAACGGCGTCCTGGACTTACGAGTGTAACGAAGAGTCGGAGCGCGAGCGCCTGGCTCTGGGTAGCTCGCGCTCTCCGAACCGCTCGCTCGGGCGGTAAGTTCCTGCCAACCGAAGCACATTCGCAGCAACCGCTCGGCGCGTTCTGGGACCCGGATCGCGGTTGTAGAATCGAAATTGCCTCGGGCACAGGTTCCGGGAGAGATTTGCCGCGATGCGACTCAATGCCGTCACGACGTTTCAATACGATCGCAAAACCTACAGTTGTGCGGTCAAACAGCAAGATTTGCACCTGGAGTTGCGCGTGCAAAACTTCAAAACCAAGTATATTCTTGCCGTTCGCCAAGGCGAAACCCTCGGATTGCTCGGTCGCGACCGGGCGACCGCCCGCCCGATCGATATTTCACAACCCTATTTCTTTAACTTGATCAAAGCTGCACTCGGCGCGCTAAAAATTGCCGAACTCGAAGCTGAAGCCCGCAAGACAGACGCGCTTTTTGCCGAATTAAGCAAAGCGGTGGAGTGCCAAGCCGAGCAAATCGAACTATTAGAAACTCAATTGCAACTCCTAGAAACCGAAAAAGATAAACTTTCTGCATCCGCACAACAGCGACTCGGGGGGCTGCGCTCCGAGTCAGCTGCCAGCGACCGGCGAACGCGCAGCGAGCGGGAACTCGTTGCCAAACTGCAGGCCGAACTGGCGGCCGAGAAACAGAAGGCGATCGCCCTCGAAACCGAACTCGACCGCGCCATCCCGCGGGTCAATCGCCAAGAGTTCTGGCAGCAAGTCGAGGGCGAACTGGGCGAAGATACGTGGGCGAATCTCGATCGCGCCGTCCGAGGTCCGCTCTTTGAGAAATTACTCGAATCCGAACAACAAGCCGCGGTTATCGAGTCGCTCAACTGTGTTGGCGCAGACATCTTTGCCGGCAGCACACCCGCGGCCGACTATTCGACGGCGGGATTGCCTCTTTGCGAAATCGTCGAACGCGCGATCGTGAACGACTTCTTTACCGAGCTGTATCGGTTTTTGTGCGATCGCTACCCCGAGCGCCGCACGCCATCCGGACACTGCGAACTCGGCGGTCTGAAAATTCGCGCTGCCCATCAAAGCGGAACGCGCAGTGCGCCCTGGGGTAACCTCGCGCAATTGCTCGCACCGAATTGGCACTGCCTGCGACGAGACGCACTCGACGCCGATCGCCCGCCTGCTAGGGACGTTTACGTAACCGCCCGCGCCCGCGAGCTTACCGAACGCGATCGCCAGATCGTTCGCGACTGCCTGGACGCCTGGGACAGCCCGATTGCGCGCTGGATGCAGCGCAGCACTTTGGCCGCATCGGCGCTCGACCAAATCCGCCAGCTCCGCAACCGCATCGCACATCCCGGGCCGCTCCACATTTGGCAGTACCGCCACCTGCGCGCCTCAATTATCGGTGATGCTAGCCGACGCGGCATCCTCGCACAGATCTATTCCGCTTCGACCGCGCGCACGCTTCCATAGCAGCACTGCCATGCCCTCATAGCAGCTGAGGAGCTGCTGTGGACACTGCAAGTCAGTAAAGACATGTAAAATGACCTCCCATGGTGGAGATTGTCCGGACTAACTTTTCCGCTGGCATACCTCGCCGTCCGATGCATGACGCCATCTCATGCCTGGGAATATTTTCTGGTGTATTGATGCCATGAGTGTTGTCCCGGAGCATTGATGTCTGATGCACCGATCCCTGGAGCGTTGCTACCCGGATGAGCATCGGTGCTGGGCGCGAACTCGTCATCGCTGCTTGCAAGCTTTTTACAATCCTTTTGCAAACACTGTATAGCCCTGCGCTTGACATTTCTCCCTGCCAAGAATAATGCAGAATTGCATGTCTTGATTTTATTTTGTCCATAAAAAAGACCTGCGTTCTCCTAGCGTTCCCGTCAAATCTGGCTCCAAAACAGTCACTTGACAACAACCCACAAGCTTGGTTAAGAAGGGGTTAACTCGACAATAACCACCTCTTAAGCTGGCTGGGTTCATCTCTTAATGTTTCTGGGCTAGTTTGTGAAAGGCATTTTTTTTGCTCGCTGAGGACAGTGATGCCGGCGATCGGGGTAAGCGAGTTGTGGCAAGCGATCGATGCGATCTGTCTGCCCACTACCCGTCACCGACAAGCCCCGCACAACTGCCGTCCGAGCAACGGCACGCCTAGGTGCAGACTGCTGCCGTAATGACGAATTCCTGGAATAAGGCTAAATGGAAGAGCTCACCGCCCCGCAACCGTCGAACGCGATTACTCTGACGCCAATCGGAACGTTCTCTACGGGCGTTTTCGATGAGAGCGCCGCTGAAATCGTTGCCTTTGACCCCGGCAGCCAGCGCCTCTTCGTCGTCAACGCCAACAATGCCACGATTGACATCCTCGACGTTAGCGACCCGAGCAACCCGGTCGCCAACCCGATGAGCGAGGACCAGGAAGTACCGCCCATTACCGACGGGCCGGCAACCGGTGACTTTACTTTCACCATAAGCAGCACCAACGTCCTCACCGTTACCGGCACGTTCAGCGGTCTCTCCAGTGCGCTGAACCCAGTCGGTGCCGTTGATGCTGAAGGCAATCCGGTAAGCGCGATCCACGTTCACACGGCGGATGCGGGGACGAACGGTCCGATCCTTCGCAATCTGACAGTAACGACCTTCGGCGACGGACTCTCGGGCGTTTATAGCGGTGAGTTTCAACTGACTGCAGACGAAGCCGCTGCCGCGCTCGACGAAGGGTTTTACGTTAATCTCCACACCATTAACAACCCAAGCGGCGAGTTGCGCGGTCAGTTCGTGCAGTCGTCGATCGACGCCACCAACCTCGGCGGCGGTGCTAATAGCGTCGATGTCGCGAACGGCATCGTGGCGGTTGCAATCGAAGCCGATAATAGCCAGGACCCCGGCACGATCGCGTTCTACACCACCGATGGTGACTTTCTCAACTCCGTGACGGTCGGCGCGCTGCCCGACATGGTGACCTTCACGCCCGATGGCACCAAGCTGATCGTTGCGAACGAAGGCGAGCCCAACGACGACTACAGCGTCGACCCCGAAGGTTCGGTCAGTATCATCGACATCAGTGAAGCTGGCAACGATTTAGCGGGCTTAACTCAGGACAACGTCTCTACAGCAGACTTCATCGCGTTTAACGATCGCATCGAAGACCTCCGCGGTCGCGGCGTGCGGATCTTTGGACCGAACGCAACCGTCGCACGGGATCTCGAGCCGGAGTACATCGCAGTCAGCGGCGACGGCAGCACTGCCTACGTATCCCTGCAGGAAAACAACGCCTTCGCGGTCGTCGATATCGAAACATCAACGGTTTTGGATATCCTGCCGCTCGGCTTCAAGGACTACAGCATCGGCCTGCCGACCCTGACGGAATTCAGCCTCGACGACGCGATCGCTGCTGAATCCCTAGGGTCCACCCTGGAGGGTGAGGACATCCCCCTCGGCGGGCTGTCGGGTTTGTTCTTCGAAGGCGTCGATGAGAACGGGTTCTACACCTTCATCACCCACCCCGAT
The DNA here is from genome assembly GCF_000473895.1 of Rubidibacter lacunae KORDI 51-2. Taxonomy (NCBI): domain Bacteria; kingdom Bacillati; phylum Cyanobacteriota; class Cyanophyceae; order Chroococcales; family Aphanothecaceae; genus Rubidibacter; species Rubidibacter lacunae. The sequence goes on from NZ_ASSJ01000017.1 coordinate 35,135, forward strand.
CGCGGACCGGATGCCGGTACCAGCGACGTGGACGGTGACGGTGACAACGAGCGCATCTTCAAGTTGCCGGAATTCCAACCTGAAGTCGTGCGCTTCACCCTCGATCCGGAAACGGGCAACATCGCGATCGTCGATCGCATCGGTTTGACCGATGGCAACGGCAATCCGCTCACCGGTTTGCCGAACCTGGAGGGCGACGATAATGGCGCAGCTCCGGCCGATCTCGAGGGCAACCTGCTGGAGTTCGACCCGCTGGGTGCTGACCTGGAGGGCATCGTTGTCGATGGGAGCGGCAATTTCTGGATGGTGGACGAGTACCGCCCGGCAGTCTACCAGTTCGACCCGAACGGCGCGCTGCTGAACCGCTTCGTTCCCGAGGGCACCGATCCGAACGGCGCGGACACCTTCGGTACGGAAACGCTTCCGGCTGAGTACGCCACCGCTCGCGACAACCGCGGCTTTGAAGCCGTTGCCCTGGACACGACGAACGGCATCCTGTACGCCTTCATCCAAACCCCGCTGGGCAACGACGGCACCGGCACCTTCAACCGCGACGTTTCCGACGAATCCCAGGTGATTCGCATCCTCGGCATCGACCCCGCCACTGGCACCCCGGTCGCCGAGTACGTTTACTTGCTCGAACGTCCGGATGTCCGCCAGGGCGGCAGCGTCGATAAGATCGGCGATGCAGTCTTTGACCCAGCAACGGGGAACTTCTTTGTCATCGAGCGCGACTCCGGCTCCTCACCAGAGAGCACCAAAGCGATCTACGAAATTAGCCTATCAGGTGCAACCAACGTGCTCGGGGCCGTACTGCCGGCCGGCCAAACCCTGGAGACTCTGACGCCCGACGAATTAGGAGGCATCCGCCCGGTCAGCAAGCGGGAAGTCACCAACCTGCCGTCCTTGGGTTACCTGCCCAGCGACAAACCCGAAGGTCTCGCGATCGTGCCCGGTCCGACCGCCGGCAACTTCGCGCTGGCGGTGCTCAACGACAATGACTTCGAGCCGGAGGACAAAGCTACGGTGCTCGGCATCGTGGAATTTGCTAAGAGCAACAAGCTCGACGCCAGCGACGAAGATGGTATTAATCTGCAGAACTTTCCGCTGCTAACTGCCTACCAGCCCGACGCGATCGCCACCTTTGAAGGACTCGACGGCCGCACCTACATCGTTACGGCGAACGAAGGCGACGCGCGCGACTACGACACATTTTCGGAAGAAGCCAAACTCGCCGACCTACAGGCAGCCGGACTGCTCGACCTCAACGACGATGGCGTGCCCGACTCAGTAACCGACTCGCCGTTTGCCGAACTCAACGCGGACGACCAGCTCGGCGAGAAGAACCTCACCAATGTTAACGGCGACCTCGATGGCGACGGGCTGATCGAGCAGCTGGTTGCCTTCGGCGGTCGTTCCTTTTCGGTGTTCGACCCATTCGGCAACCTGGTCTTCGATAGCGGCGACGATTTCGAATTAATCACTGCCGAGGTTCTGCCGGAGGACTTCAACTCCAATAATGACGAGAACGACTCCTTCGACAACCGCAGCGACAACAAGGGACCGGAGCCGGAGGCCGTTGACGTCGGCTTTATCAACGGTATCCCCTACGCCTTCATCGGCTTCGAGCGCGTCGGCGGCATCGCAGTCTACGACTTGACCGACCCGAGTGCGCCCGAGTTCGTGCAGTACCTCAACAACCGGACTTTCCGCGACGGCGACGGCAACCCGATCGATGCAGTTTTCGAGATCGAGAACGACCCAGCTACCGAGGACGATAACGTACTCATTACCAACCCGGCGGTCGGCGACCTCGGTCCCGAAAGCATCACCTTTATTCCCGCAGAAGACAGTCCTACGGGCGCACCGCTGATTGCTGTCGGCAACGAAGTCAGCGGGACGACCACGCTCTTCTCAATCGATGCGCCGGTTCCCCAGCGCACCACCTTCGAAATCCAGGGCAGTGGCGATTCCAGTCCCCTGGAAGGCACGGTCGCCGTGGTTGAAGGTGTTGTTACCGGCAGCTTTGAAGGGCTGGACGGCTTCTTCATTCAAGACCCCACGGGCGACGGCGATCCGGCAACCTCTGACGGACTCTTCGTCGACGCACCAGGCGTGACGGTCTCCCCGGGCGACATCGTCCGGGTTACCGGCACCGTTGTCGAGTTCTTCGGTCAAACCCAACTCGGCGAAAACGTCGTGGTCGAGACGCTGGGTACAAATGGCGGAGTCACACCCATCGTAATTGACCTGCCGGTTGCCTCCGTCGGCGACTTGGAAGCCCTCGAAGGCATGCTCGTGACCTTCCCCGAAGCGCTCTTCGTCACGGATGTCTTCAACCTCGGTCGCTTCGGCGAGGTGCTCCTGTCGTCCGATGGTACGCTGCCGATTCCGACGGAGGTTGCCCAGCCAGGCGCTGCCGCCAACGACGTTGCCGCCGCCAATGCGCTGCAACAGATCTTGCTCGATGACGGCAGCAACGAAAGCGACCCAGAAACAACACCGTTTGTCGATCGCACCGGCGACAATCCGGTAACCTTGCGGCGTGGCAGCACGGTGGAAGGACTAACCGGAAACCTCGGCTTCGGCTTTGGCAACTATCGCGTTCAGCCGACTGAGGAGCCGACCTTCGACTTCGCAGAACGCCCGGCGGTGCCGGATGTGGGCGATGCCGAGGTCACGATCGCGGCCTTCAACGTCCTCAACTACTTCACCACGATCGACGACGGCAACACGCTGACCGGTCCGAACGGCGACCAGAGCCCGCGAGGTGCCGACAGCCAAAACGAGTTCGAGCGCCAAGAAGCCAAGATCGTGGCCGCACTGCTCGAACTCAACGCAGATATTGTGGGCTTGGTCGAAATCGAGAATAACGGCGACACGGCAGTCTCGACGCTGGTCGATGCGCTCAACAGCGCCATCGGAGCGACCACCTACAGCTTCATCAGCGATCCGGCTGGCTTCACCACCGTGCCCGGCGGCGACGACGCCATCAAGACGGCGTTTATCTACAAGCCGGCAGTTGTAACCCCGGTAGGCGATGCTCAGACCATCAACGACGAGTCCTTTGCGATCGGACGCGCACCGGTTGCTCAGACCTTCGAAACGGTCGCAGACGGGGAGGTGTTCACGGCGATCGTCAACCACTTCAAGTCCAAGGGTTCCTCGGGTGCTGAGGGCGACGACCTCGACCAAGGCGACGGACAGGGTGCGTTCAACGCTACGCGCGTCCGGCAAGCGGAAGCACTGGCTGGTTTCGTCACTGACTTGCAAGCCAGCACGGGAGACAGCGACGTCATTGTCATCGGCGATATCAACGCTTACCCCACCGAAGATCCGATCGCCACGCTCGAAGACGCCGGTCTGACGCGCCTGGAAACCGACCCTACCTTCGTTTTCTTCGGTCAGGAAGGCGCGCTGGACCATGCATTGGTCACCAGCAGCCTGAACGGGCAGGTCACTGGGGCCGCTGCCTGGGCGATCGATGCCGACGAGCCTCGCTCCCTCGACTACGAAGACAACATCGAAGACAACACGGACGATAACTTCGAGCGCACCAACGCCGATCCTTCTCTCTTCCAACCGGATCCGTTCCGTTCCTCCGACCACGATCCGGTTCTCGTCGGACTCAACCTCGATTCCAGCGCTTTCACCTTGGAGTTACTTCACGGCTCGGACCAGGAAGCAGGCTCGGCTGCCGTTCGGGATGCACCTGGCTTCTCCGCCGTTCTCAACGCCCTGCGAGCGCAGGATGTGGGCGACGACGGCCTCGAAGACAACACCATCACCCTGTCTTCGGGCGATGCCTTCATCCCTGGCGTATTCTTCGATGCCTCCGAAGCGGTGTTCGGCGCACCTGGTATTGCCGACATCCTGATTCAGAACGAGCTGGGCTTCCAGGCGATCGCGCTGGGCAACCACGAGTTCGACTTCGGTTCTGAAGTACTGGCTGATTTGATTAGCGGTGCGGCCGGCAGCGAATTCGAGGGCATCGACGGGTTGGATGACTTCACGGGCACCAATTTCCCGTACCTGTCGGCGAATCTCGACTTCTCCACCGATGTCAACCTGGCACCGCTGGAAACCGAAGGCGGTCAGCCCCCTGCGCCCAACACGGTGACCTCTTCAACGGTCATCGATGTCAATGGCGAATTAATTGGTGTGGTCGGTGCGACCACGCCCACCCTCGCTAGTATCTCCAGCCCGGATGGTGTCGGCGTCTTGCCGAGTCCGTTCGACTCCAACCCAACGCCGGAACAGCTCGACGCTCTGGCAGCGGTGATTCAGAGTGAAGTTGACGCGCTGCTGGCGGCTAACCCCGAGATGAACAAGGTGATTCTGCTGTCGCACATGCAGCGGATCGCTATCGAAGAAGAGCTGGCAACGCGGTTGACGAACGTGGACATCATCGTGGCAGGGGGGTCCAACACTCGCCTGTTCGATGAAAACGACCGCCCCCGCGATGGCGACAGCGTCCAAGGCGAGTATCCCAAGTTCTTCACGAACGCGGGCGGCACGCAAACGGCGCTGGTGAACACGGACGGCAGCTACAAGTACGTGGGTCGCTTGGTGCTGGACTTTGATAGTGCAGGCAACATCATTCCCGAAAGCTACGACCCGTCAGTCTCCGGTGCCTACGCGACCGACGACCAAGGCGTCGAAGACCTGAATGCGGGCGACTTAGTCGATCCCGAAGTGCAAGCGATCGCCGATGCCATTGGGGAGCGAATTTTCGAAATTGAAGGCAACATCTTGGGCGTCTCCGAGGTGTTCCTCAACGGCAACCGCTCTGGCGTTGACGACGACCCCACCGATCTCGATGGCGTCCGTACCCAGGAGACCAACCTGGGCAACCTGACCGCCGATGCCAACTTGGCGGCGGCGAAGGAGTCCGACGCGACGGTGGTGCTGTCGCTCAAGAACGGCGGCGGTATCCGCGCCTCCATCGGTCAGACCTTGGTTCCTCCAGGTGGTGACGAGCCGGAACGCCTGCCCACCGAGGAAATCCTCGATGATGAGGGCAACGTAGTCAAACCCGAGGGCGGCATCAGCCAGAACGACATCCAGACGACCCTGGCATTCAACAACGGCTTGACGTTGCTGACCCTGACCAAGACCGAGTTGATCGATTTGCTCGAGCACGGCGTCAGCGCCATTCCCGGTGTCAGCGGTCGCTTCCCCCAAATTGCAGGAGTCGCGTTCTCCTACGACCCCGATTTGGAAGCAGGCGATCGCATCCTGACCGCCAGCATCCTCGACGAGAATGGCGAGCTGCTGACCGAGCTGGTGCGCGATGGCGAAATCGTAGGCGATGCCAATGAATTGTTCCGCATCGTCACCCTGAACTTCCTAGCAGCACCCCGCTTTGACGACGACGGCAACTTCATCGGAGGCGGCGACGGTTATCCGTTCCCCAATACCAACACCGACCCAGACCTGGGCGAAGTGGGCGACCCCGACGTCATCGAACGGGTCAACACGGTGCAGCTGGAGCAGGAGGGCGTCACAACGGGCGATGCTGTCTTCGCCGACGACGGTACCGAGCAGGATGCCCTGGCGGAATACTTGCTCGACAACTTCCCGAACGACGACGACCCGAACACGCCGGTGTTCGGTGAAGAAGACACCGGCCGCGACGTCGACGAACGCATCCAAAATCTCAACTTCCGCGAAGACACTGTTCCAACCGGCGATGACGGCGAGCCCTTTGCCGGTCCGATACCCACCTTCGGGACGCTTGGGGACGATGTCCTCGACTCGGCACTAGGCGATTTCGACGGCACAAACGCGCTAGTTTTCGCCGGCAGCGGCAACGACCTGATCGACAACTCCACCAGTGGCGGCAGCCGCCTGTTCGGCGGTTCCGGGAACAACGAGATCCTCGCCGGCACGAACGATCGCGCGTTCGGGGGAGCGAATGACGATATCCTCGATAGCTCGGCCGGTGGCGGCGGCAACCGCCTCTACGGTCTCGCCGGCGACGATTTCTTCTTCCTCGGCAGCACCGATCGCGCCTTCGGCGGCGGCGACAACGATGCCTTCTTCTTCCCGAACGGCGGCGGCGACAACCTCGTCACGGGTGGCGAAGGGGACGACCAATTCTGGGTTGCCAATGCCATCCTGCCGACCTCGGCGAACACCTTCACCGACTTCACCATCGGCAGTGATGTCATCGGTATTGCCGGTATCGACGGCATTACCGAGTTCGAGGACGTAATCCTCGGCGGCACCGATGATGCGACGATCTCGCTCGGGGAAGCCGGACCGATCGCCGTGTTGTTGGGTGTCACGCCCGATAGCCTGAGCTCGTCGGACTTCCTCATTCTTGAGGGTCCGGTGACTTTCCCTGCTTAAACCTGGGTGGCGAGTGACGCTACTTGCCAGTAGCGTCACTCGCATCGCTCTGGAGAGCGAGCGCGCGGAGATCGCCTCGTATCTAAAAAACTCCGAAGACATTTCCGCTGCCGTGCCGGGCAGCTATTACTATCCGGAAGGGCAAGCCGCGAGCCGCATCCCAGTTGCCAAAGCTGCAACTCACCGGATCTCAAACACACACGAGCTATTCGCCAACACCGACGAGGCAATAACGAGGAGGACGAACGAGCATGGCAGAGCTTTTTGCTACCGAAGACGGTCAAATTTTAACCGGCACCCTGGAAAACGATATCCTCGACGCCACGGGGTTTTCAGACAACACCCTGAACGGTCTTGAAGGCGACGACGAGCTATTCGCAGGGACTAACGGCCAACTTTTTGGCAACGAGGGTAATGACTCCCTATTCGGGACAGCCGGTGGCGGCGGTAACAGCCTCGATGGCGGTTCCGGTAACGACTTTTTGTCCTCTAACACGAACGACACGCTCATTGGCGGAACGGGCGACGATACTTTGAGTGCCGGGGGGGGTGGCGATAACTCGCTCACGGGTGGAGAGGACAACGACCTGTTCATCCTGACTTCGGGCGAATTTCCCGCCTCGATCAACTTCATCGAGGATTTCACTCAAGGCGACGATCTCCTGAGCATCGGTGGCACCGATATTGCCAACAGCTATGGCGATCTCACCTTCACCCTGACCGATGACGGTACGCTGATTACCGTTACGGAATTCGACCAAGACATTGCATTATTGCGCGGCTTCTTCGGGCTGTTGCGGGTTAGCGATTTCCTCTTTCCCGACGATGACGAAAACTACCCGCCGACGGTCAGAGACGCCACCTTTGAACTCGATGCCAATAGCCCTAATGGCACGAGTGTCGGCACGCTGTTTGCTGCGGACCCCAATGACACTCCCGACGAAACCTCGTTAACCTTCGATATCACTGCAGGGAATGTCGATGGCGATGGCGATGGCATTACACCCTTTGCGATCGATGCCGAAACGGGCGAAATCACCGTCGCCGATAGCGACGACCTCGATCTCGAGACCTTGCCAACCTTCTCGCTAGAGGTGACGGCGACCGACCCCGACGGGCTGAGCGACACCGGCACTGCGACGGTAGACCTGGTCGAAGACTCCAACGAACCACCGGTCGTTGCAGACGATACCTTCAGCGTGCCCGAAGCCAGTGCAAACGGCACGTTTGTCGGCACGGTTGTTGCCACCGACCCCGACGATGACGCGTTGACCTTCGCGATCGCTAGCGGCAACGTCGACGCAGATGGCGACGGCATCGCTGCCTTTGCGATCGATGAAAGTACGGGCGACATTACGGTTGCTGACAGCGACGACCTGGATTTCGAGACGCGCGATCGCTTCGAATTAGTCGTCAGTGCCACCGACCCTGACGGGCTGAGCGATACCGGCGAGATCGGCATCGATATCACCGACGTTGCCCCTACCGCCAGCCTCGGACCCGACAGCACGATCGACATTTCCGCACCGCCTGGCGAAAGCGCCACCTTCCGCTACACCCTGGAAGGGAACACTGCTCCGAGCGTCTTCGAAATCGGCTTCTTCGACCAGCAAGATAGTGACTTGGGTGGAGTGGTGCCTGGCGATGCTGGCTTCAACGAGATTGCCGCCTTGGAAGACGCCACCACGATCTTCTCGGTATTGGCCGGTGGAGATGCTCTTGAGGTACTGCCTCAACTGCTTTCTGGGTTGGCACGCACGATTCCCGACCATGGCGGGCGCATCAGTTATTACGTAATTGAAGACGCGACGCGCGATGAAGTGTTGGAAACGGGAGATACTGACGGGTTGTCCTTCGGCAGCGATGTGCTCGAGATCGTCACGGCAGACAACGAGACCTTCGACCTCAGCTTCTTCGGTGGCGACTTGCTGGTCACTGCCGATTTGACCGGTGACGTACCCCCGCTGGGAACTAACAGCCAAGGCAACGTTGAAGGCGAGTCGATCGACCTCCGCGGCAGCGGCAACGCAACAGCAACCCTGGGTTTGGGCGGCGTCGACTCATTTGCAGTGTTTGATAACCTTGCCGGTTTGTACGTTGTGGACGACCTGAACGGCACCATTGACGGTCTTGCTCCCGGCCAGGACGGTTACGACGCTGCCGTGCTTGAGCGGGCCTTAGAAGACTCGCTGATGCGCGGGGGCTCGGGCGGCAACACCAGTGCGGCAGAATTCGGCTTGCTGGCCCTTGAAGGAGGAGCAATTTATGCACCTTTCCTTCTGTCGGAAGGCGGCAGCCTCTTCGACTCCAGCAACGGAGGTTCGGTGCTGCCCGACACGAGCGACGGGAACGATCCCGACTTCCCCGTGTACACGCCATTCCTGGCATCCGACGGCGGAATCGACCACCTGCGCGTGCTCGGCGACAACACGTTTGCTTTCGAAGACCAGTCGGGCGGCGGCGATCGCGACTTCAACGACTTCGTTTTCCAGCTCCAGATCGAGGTCGCCTAGCCTCGCCGGGCACCCTACCATTACACTGCGAGCAGTCGGTCAGTCGCGGCCGGCCGCTCGCTTCCACGCAGCTTTATTTACGGGATTTTTAGTAAGCCCATAGCGAACCGTTTGCTCTTTTACGTCTGTCAACACCCGTCTTATGGATGCAGCCACGCTACCGACTTTGCAGACCCAAACAAACGTCAGCGAGCTAGCGATCGCGATCGCCGCCCAATCGCTGACTCCAAGCCTGATAGCGCCGGAATTCCTCACCTCCAGCGGCGTCGTCCCCGGTGACTGGGAATTCGCAAAACCGCCTCAATTTAATCAAACCCAGGGACGACTGACTTACAAAAACGGTCTGGGCGTCGTTGCCCAACCTCGCCTCGTTACCTTCGCTGAAGCCCTGTCCGACAGGCGCGCGCTGGTTGCCCCCGATACCGCGCGCCGCTTCGCCGAGCGGCTGCCGAATGCGGACTATCAAGGTGTCAGCATTGCGCCGAAGACGCTCGTCCCCTTTCCCGACGCGGCCGACGGACCGCGCAACTTCATCGTCGGGCAACTGCTGGCTGCCGGTCCCTGGCAGCAAATCGGTACGAAGCCGCCTCAAGCAGCGGTTAGTTTGGTGTACCAATTCGAGCGCTGCCAACTCAGCCTCACCATTACCGAGGTGCGCCTGCGCCCGCAAAACCAAACCGCCGGCGTTCCAGCCCTTCTGTTCTCCGGCAGCTTCAACTACGCGATCGTGCCCGACAGCCCACCTGGCGAGCGGCTCGCGCAGTTGCAGTCCGCAATTGGTAACTGGCAGGACGACCTAGTGGCGTTTGCAGATCTGGTGCAAGCAAAATTCTTAGGTAAACCCGACAATCCCCTATTTCCTTCGGGAGCCTTGCCAACGTGAGACCGAGGAGTTGGTTCCGGTAAGCCCTCCAGTTAGCAGCAACCGGAAGCTGGCTATTGCACGATCTGACAGACGGAAAGCGAGAGCGTACAATTGCCTAAAGGCAGGCAAAACCCGCCATCACTGCGAGAGAAGCACTTCCGAGATAGCGCATGAGCGTCGTACTCAAGATCGATCGAGAACCCGTCGCCTCCGACCATTTACTGCCGTTGCTGGCCGGATATCAACTCCTTCCCCAGCTAGCGCGCGAGCTGCTGATCGACCGCGCGATCGCATCGGTCGAGTGCCCGCCAGAAGAAGAGCAGCTGGCACGAAAGCAGTTTTTCGAGCGCAACCAACTGAGCGATCCACAACAGATCCAGCTCTGGTTAAAGCGCTTTGGGATGACCCAAAATCAACTCGATCGCCTGGCAGTGCGAGCGCAAAAGATCGAAACCTTCAAGCAGCAAACCTGGGGATTGAAGCTCGAATCCTACTTCCTCAAGCGCAAACGCGAACTCGATCAAGTGGTGTACTCGCTGATCCGCATTCGAGATGCCGACCTCGCCAACGAGCTGTACTTTCGCATCCAGGACGGCGAAGCAACATTTGCCGAAGTCGCCCAAGAACACTCCCAGGGCTCCGAAGCCCAAACCGGCGGACTCGTCGGTCCGGTTTATCTCAGCACCCCGCATCGAGCGCTGGCCCAGATTCTAGCCTCCAGCCAACCGGGGCAGCTCTGGCCGCCGCAGCGCATTGAAGAATGGTACGCGATCGTGCGGCTGGAGAAATTGATCCCCGCCCAGCTCGACGATGCCATGCGACGCCGCCTGTTGGACGAATTATTCCGCAAGTGGATTGAAGAGCAGATCCAACAGAAGGTCGCCATCGAAGCGGACGATAGCGACGCGATCGCGTCCCCAGCTGCGAATGCTCCGCCCGCCTCTGCCCATCCGACCTCAGCGGCTGCGCCCTCATCATGAGCTATACCACTACCGATTTTCAAACTTTTTTAGCCTGCCAAGAGCCGTTCACCTGCTTGTCCTCAACGGCCCTGACCGAGCTGTCGGGAAAGCTCAAACCCCTGCGCTATCGCATCGGGCAAGCAATGCTCGTCCGCGATAAATTTCCGGCCCAAATCGCCATCATTTACGAAGGTCAAGCACGATTGCTCGGTTACGATCCGCTCACACAGATGCCCGTAACCCTATCGCGCTTGGAACCCGGCGCGATTGTGGGCTCTGCAGCGATCGGACGCGGACTGCCGTGTGAAACGGCGATTGCCTCGACAGCATCCATCTGCTTGACGATTGCTACTGACGAGTTCCAACACTTTCTCGATCGCTATCCCGAACTCCGCGATGCCTTCGCGCAGCAGTGCAGCTTGGCAGAAGCTTACGACCTGCTCGGTAAAGACTTGGCACGGCAGCCCCAAGGTGGCTTCGACCTGCGAGGAACTGTTCTAGACGCTGCACCCGCCGCTCGCGTTGTTTCGTTGTCGCCGGGTCACACGCGCGTCAGACAGCTATCTGACGACCATCTGTTGCTCGACACGCAGCGCGTGTGGTTGCTGAGCAGCGGAAAGGTTGTCGGCTGTGAAATCGGCGAGCGCCTCCACCTTTCCCAGTCTGATGAATTCGAGGTCCGCGAGCGAGCGGCACGCGCGATCGGTTTCCGCATCGACGATCTGCCGTGGATGAGCGCACCCGTTGCCGATACCGACCCCCCACCCCGCGTTGTTGCCCCCGCCGAGTCCGGTAACGGCAGCAGCATGGTTGCTTTTCCGGCCGATCTCGGCGACATTCCCGAAGCCCCTGCCGACATCACCTCCGGTTCGTCGCCGTGGGATACCGACGCCGACACCGACGACCGCGGTGGCGCCCGCCGCAACGCGATCGTTCGCAGCAAAAGCGATCGGCCGTTGGATACCGCCATGGCGGTTTACGAAATGCTCAGCCGCCACTTCGGATTGCCCTTCCGCCGCGAGGTGATTCGCCGCATCCTCGCCGACCAAATTCAACGAACCGGCAGCTTGTCGATTCCGATGGCAGGTGCCGTGGCCGAGTTGATGGGACTTAAAGCACAGCTTGTAAACGTCCCGGTCAAAGCCGTCTCGCGTCTGACACCGCCCGTTTTGATCCGCTGGCAAGATCAACTGGCCATTTTGTATCGAACGAGCGATCGCGAACTCGTGCTCGGCGTTCCCACACAGGGGCAAGTCCGGATCTCGCCTTCGGAATTTGCCGACAGCTGGGGCGAAGGCGGTCAGGTTCTCTTGCTAGAAGCGACGAAGGAAACCCCCCAGCAGCGTTTCGGGCTGCAGTGGTTTTGGCCTTCGCTCCAGCGGTATCGCGGCGTATTGATCACGGTCTTCATTGCCTCTTTCTTTGTCCAATTGCTCGGACTGGCCAACCCGCTCATGATTCAGGTGATCATCGATAAGGTGATCGTCCAGAATAGCCTCGATACCCTCAATGTTTTGGGGGTTTTCTTGCTCGTGGTCGGACTCTTTGAAGCCGTCCTGGGTACGATGCGGACCTACCTATTTGTCGATACGACCAACCGCATCGACATGACCTTGGGTTCGGAGATCATCGACCACTTGCTACGCTTGCCCTTGCGCTATTTCGAAAAGCGCCCGGTTGGCGAACTGTCCAGCCGCGTTAACGAGTTGGAGAAGATCCGTCAGTTCCTAACTGGCACGGCGCTAACCGTGGTGTTGGACTCGATCTTCTCGGTGGTGTACATCTTCATCATGGCAGTGTACAGCCTGTTGCTCACCGCCGTATCGCTGTCAACAATTCCGCTTTTCATTGGCGTCACCCTCATTTCGTCGCCGATCATTCGCCGCCAGTTACGCGCGAAAGCCGAGCGCAACGCCGAAACGCAGTCGCACCTGGTTGAAGTTCTCTCGGGCATCCAAACTGTCAAAGCTCAGAACGTCGAGTTGCGGGCGCGCTGGCGCTGGCAGGAACGCTACGCGCGTTACGTTTCAGCCGGCTTCAAGACGGTTATCACCTCAACCCTTGCCGGTTCGGCGAGCAACTTTCTGAACAAATTTTCCGGCTTGATCGTACTTTGGGTCGGCGCGTTCTTGGTCTTGAAACAGGAACTCACCCTCGGTCAGCTGATCGCCTTCCGCATCATTGCCGGTTACGTCACCAGCCCGCTGCTGCGCCTGGCACAGCTATGGCAGAACTTCCAGGAAATTGCACTGTCTTTAGAGCGTCTCAGTGACATTGTCGATACGCCGGAAGAAGCCGAGCAGGATCGCGACAACATTCCCATGCCCCTCGTAACCGGTAACGTATGCTACGAAAGCGTTGCGTTTCGCTTTAAGCCCAACGGGCCGCTGCAGCTCAACAACGTCAGTCTCGATATTCCAGCCGGCAAGTTCGTTGGCATTGTTGGAGAAAGCGGTGCGGGTAAGAGCACGCTGACCAAGCTGCTAGCGCGCCTTTACGAGCCAGAAAGCGGTCGGATCTTGCTTGACAACTACGACATTGCCAAAGTCGAGCTGTATTCGTTGCGCCGCCAAATTGGCGTCGTACCGCAAGAAACCTTGCTCTTCGACGGCACGGTCCAGGAAAACATCGCGCTCACTAACCCCGACGCTACTACCGAGGAGATTATCAACGCTGCCGAAGTTGCCGCCGCCCACGAGTTCATCATGGGATTGCCCAGCGGCTACAACACGCGCGTCGGCGAGCGCGGTTCGGCACTCTCGGGCGGCCAGCGCCAGCGGATCGCGATCGCGCGCTCGGTTCTTCAGCGGCCCCAGATGCTGGTGCTCGACGAGGCAACCAGTGCCTTGGATTACAACACGGAACGTCAGGTCTGCATCAATCTCGCCGAGGAATTCGGCGATCGCACGGTGTTCTTCATTACGCACCGCTTGAGCACGATCAAAAATGCGGACGTTATCCTGATGATGGACGCCGGTCGGGTTGTCGAGCAAGGCACCCACGACGAGCTCATGGAGATGCAAGGTCGCTACTTCTACCTCTACCAGCAGCAGGAGTCCAAAGTTTAGGTCTTGATTCGAGTCGCGACAGACTGCGCTCGAGCTCGGTCTTCGCGAGTGGCGATTGCACTGCCGAACCGCCCCACAGTAATCGAGATCGAGTCAATTGGTTGGCGCATGACCATGCGGGCAGTTCGTCCCAGCGAACTTGTCGCGATTATTGCAAATTTTCCCGAATTTGATGCCGAGCATTTGAACTCTTGCCCGCATCCGATTCTTTAAAAATATCTAGGGCAACACTCAGACAGCAATCGGAAGCACCAAGGAGATTTCCCCATGTCCAAAGGCACCGAAGAACGCGAACGGCAGGATCTTTTGCCTGGAGGCGGCGAACAACCTCAGCAAGCCGGCGGCTCCGCCGGTACGATCGTACCGAGCGGGCAGTCAACGCTGACCTTGGCCAATCAAACTTTCGATCAGTCGGTCGTGTTGCGCCAGTCGCCGATCTGGCCGCGTGCCCTGACTTGGACGATATTGGGCGTCATTTCCTTTGCCGTCGTATGGTCCTACTTTGCCCGCATCGAGCAGGTGGTGCAGGCAACCGGTCAGCTCAAACCGGTAGGCAAGGTCAAAGAGATTCAAGCTCCTGTCGAAGGTCTGATTCGCGAGGTGAACTTCGACGATGGCGAGACGGTTGAAGCCGGCGACATTTTGGTTGCTTATGATTCGGACATAGCCACTAAACAACTCGCTTCCCGGACGAGCATCCAGCGATCGCTCAATAACGAGAACAGTTTCTACCGACAGCTCATGGCGAGCGAGACCGTGTCTCCGGTCGAACTCGAAACCGCGATCGCGCGCTTGGAGCTCCCGCAAGAAGTGGCGTTCCTCGCCCGCAACCGCACGGCGTTGCTGGCGGAGAACCAGCTATATCGCAATATCTTAGCCGGACGGCTCGACCGCAGCATGAGCCGGGAAGAATTCGGTCGCTTGGAAGCGTCGCTCCAGGAGTCTGCATCACGGGTGGCAGCCGCACGCCTGGAAGTTGAGGAGCTGCAGAAGCAATTAGCTCAGGTTAACGTCCGTTTAGAAGACGCCCGACAGCAGTTGCAAACGGAGGAAGAGATCCTCGATGAGTTGAGTCCGCTGCTTGCAGAGGGTGCCGTCGCCCGCCTTCAGGTTACGCGCCAGCGGCAGCAAATGCAGGAACGCGCCAGCCAAGTCGGGCAACTGGTAGAGGAAAAGTTGCGACTCGATTTTGCCATCCGGCAGGCTGGGCAGGAAGCGCAGAATGCTATCTCGATCTCTCGCAAGGATGTCTACGATCGCATCGGCGAGAACATCAAGCAGATCGCGCAAATCGACAGCCAGTTGAACAAATCGATCGTTGAAAACGACAAGCGACTGGCTGAGATCGCTAGCGAGATCGGTCAAATCGAGCAGCAGCTGGACTATCAAGAAGTCCGAGCACCGATTTCTGGCACCGTGTTCGATATGCAAGCCTACCCCGGGTTCGTGGCGAGTCCGAGCGAAGTGTTGCTCAAAATCGTTCCCGACGACGAGCTCGTGGCTGAGGTCTTCATTACCAACCAAGACATCGGCTTTGTTGAACCGGGTCAAACCGTTGACGTTCGTATCGACACCTACTCGTTTAGCGAGTATGGCGACATCAAAGGCACGGTCATTTGGATCGGGCACGATGCGCTCGAGCCGGATGAAATTTACAACTTCTACCGCTTCCCTGCCAAGGTCGAGCTGGACGCTCAAGAACTCCGTCTCAAAGAACGCGAAATTGAACTTGGATCGGGCTTGGCAGTCAATACTAACATCAAGATCCGCGAAAACCGACGCGTCATCAGCTTGTTCCTCGAACGCTTCACCACATCAGTGATCGAGCCGCTCAAGAGTACGGACTAATCCCCTGCAATTTCCCAGAGTTCCACAGCGGCTTTTCTCTTAATTCAACAGTTGCTCGAACAAGTGCTTACCCGCGGGGTGACATGCAGGCACCCTTGCGCAGTTGTGTTCGGGAACTGAGGTTCTGATTCAATTGATTAGGCGCTGTTGCCATAGCAATATATATTTAGGGCTTGCTGAAAAAGGCTGGAAACCCTGCAATGAAAGGATCTCAGCGTTTTCTATGCCAGAAAAGTGCAAGGTTATAGGCACCAGAGCCTCAAAACCCTTGCACTTGGGCCGAGAATCCGAGGCAAAAAGCTGGGGATAGATGGTAAATGCCAGATTCCATAAGCTCTCTGCCTCCTAAATTCGTTTTGTGGACTTTTTCAGCAAACCCTATTTATACATTGCTGCAACTGACTTGCAAGCGAAAATTCAGGCCAGGCGGATTGCACCTTGCTGCAGATCGCCCGAGTTAACTTCCCAGTTCCGCACGCTTCAAAATGCCCAAGACGCCGACGGCCGAGCGCATTCGGGACCGAACCGGGACGTAATTGGCAAGCGGCTTTCCACCGAAGCAATGACATCCCGCGCTCTCTCGGCAAATCAGGTGGCAGAACTGAACCCGAGTCCGTTCTGGGCAGCATAGCGCTCCATAAAGCGCATAAACCGATCCCACTCTTCCTGGGAGCGCATGTATAGAATGGCTTCCACCGCGCGGGCCTGACCGTTGCGGAACTTGCCTTTCACTTCCAGGGTGGAGATTTCACCTTCTTCGTCCACCAGGTACATGCCAGTGATCTCATCGGAATATTCGCTGCTGAGCACCTGCGGGTCCTCGAAGCGAAAGGTTGCCGTGCCACTGCTACCGTCGCGCGATCGCGTCAGCCGCACGTCAGGCACTGTCTCCTCGTTAATGCCGCGCGTGAACTGAATGTTAGCCATGATTGTTAGCCGTGATATAGTTCTTTTGCTCTGACGATCCATCCATCTTCTCATAGCGCGATTGCGGACGAAACCTACTGCCGAATGGGGATGTAGGGAAAGCCCTTTCGCCCGCTGGGTTTCTATCACTGCCGTGTCGCACCCGCTCCTCATCAACTGCGCGTTCCTTAACGCCCGCCCGACCGGCTTGATGACCTATGCCACCAATCTCCTGCCTTACCTGCATGCACCTGGGTTGCAGCCGCCCCTTTGCTTAAGCGCGCGCGATCTCGCTGACGTGACATGCTATTCCGTTCCAGGCAACATGAGCGCTGATGACGGTTCGCAGGGACATTTTCGGCGCTTGTTGTGGACGCAATGGCAGCTACCGCAGCTATATCGCCGCCTGCAGGCGGACCTGCTGTTCTCGCCCATTCCCGAGGCCCCGTTGGCAAGTCGCTGTCGTTTTATCGTTACCCTCCACGATTTGATCCCGCTTCGCTACCCGGTCAGCCGATCGCCGTTGTCGTTCTACTGCCGTTACTACGTCCCCCGCGTCCTCAGCAGCGCGCTGCACGTTCTCTGCGACTCCGAGGCAACTGCTCGCGAT
Source organism: Rubidibacter lacunae KORDI 51-2 (assembly GCF_000473895.1). NCBI lineage: Bacteria > Bacillati > Cyanobacteriota > Cyanophyceae > Chroococcales > Aphanothecaceae > Rubidibacter > Rubidibacter lacunae. The sequence goes on from NZ_ASSJ01000017.1 coordinate 52,261, forward strand.
GCTACCGATCGCTTGGGCATTCCTGCAGCCAAGACGACTGTCATTCCTCTAGCCTGCGATCGCGAGCGTTTCCGACCTCTCGCTATAGAACCGGGTAATTTTTTCCTCCACCTCGGTCGCCACGATCCTCACAAGAACCTGGCGCGGGTGTTGCGCGCCTTTGCCGCCCTACCGCGATCGTCGGCTTCGGATCCGGAGTTGTGGCTGGCGGGGTCTGGCGATCGCCGTCATACGCCGGTGCTGAAGGCATTGGCGGACGAGTTGGGCATTGCAACGCGGGTACGCTGGCTCGACTACGTAGGTGCCGACGAGTTGCCCGTCCTGCTCAACCAAGCGATCGCCTTAGTGTTTCCAAGCCTGTGGGAAGGATTTGGATTGCCCGTTCTCGAAGCAATGGCCTGCGGTACGCCCGTTATCACCTCCAATTGCTCGTCGCTACCGGAAGCGGCTGGCGATGCTGCACTGCTTGTCGATCCGCTATCGGTTGACGAACTCAGCGCTGCATTGCAGACAATCGCCTCAGATCGCTCGGTGCAACAACAGTTGCGCGTACGCGGGCTGCAGCGGGCGGCGCAATTCAGCTGGGAGCGGACCGGACGCGAGACTTCAGCCTTGCTGGCACATTGGCTTTGAACGGTTAACCCAACCCGACCGCCGAGCGGCGGTAGAAGTATGCTTCGGTCAATGAACTAAGCTGCGGTTGATTGTGCGCCTGAAGCAATGGAACTCGCACTGAATTCGTGTTTTGTTGCGCGAGCTAGCAGCACGCCTGGCGACCGAATTGAGACATAATGATACGAGCTTGCGCGCTGCAGAGAGCGTGCCTGCCGAGTCCAACCTTAGTCCACGAGAGAATCGATGAATCGTTTTGCGCGTAACTGGCTGATGTTGTTTGGAGCGACCGGGCTGCTGCTCGGCTCGGGTCCGAGTCATGCCGAACAGCTGTACAACCCGATCGAAATTTCAGACGAGCCAGAAGTGGTGGATCGACTGACTGCAGACGATATTCCTACGGGCGATGGCGGTTTTGCCCGCGATTATTTGGTTTCATTCGAGCGAGGCAACCAAGTTTCGATCGACGTGGTTTCTGAGGACTTCGACACGGTCATCGTCTTAATTGCCAGGGACGGCACAACCATCGCTCAGAATGACGACGGTCCCGATGGCACGACCAATTCACTACTGTTTACGCGCATTGACGAATCCGGGGAGTATATCGTGCGCGTGCGGGCATTTGGCGAAACGGGTGGCGGCGAGTTTACGCTGCGGGTCGTACGTCTTGTGCCCGTCCAAGACTGACCGCAGGGACGCTCAACCCCACTCACTTGAGCAGCGGACGACGCAGTCTTAAGAGCACGTTGACAAACACGGATTCGGTCGTTACGATAGAATCCGGCTCAAAAACAACATGGGGCTGTAGCTCAGTTGGTTAGAGTGCCTGCCTGTCACGCAGGAGGTCGCGGGTTCGAGCCCCGTCAGCCCCGTTTTAATAAGCTTGTAACTAGTTCCTTGAGCTTGTTGCTATCTATCAAGAGCCTTAAATAACCCGCGTACCCTTCTCGGCACGCGGGTTATTTGCAGTATCGCAGGTAAATTGCTGCATTAAATTGAATGCTGCGTCGATTGTCCTACTCTAGTCTGGATTATTCATGAACTCTTATGTGGAGACCCTAAACCTTTTGGCGTGCGAGGCTGGCAGGCTTTTTCGCTCAATGACAGTGGGTTTCTATACACCTAGATTGGAGCCGAGTCAGAGCAAGGGTTTGAGGCTTCGTCAAAATCTTCGTAAATAATCCAGGCTAGATGCCTACATCTCTAGGTGCTTAAACTTGCGGCAACATGCATCAAGACCCGCCGATAGCTTGCAAGGATACTCCCGTGCGAGTCTGGTGACGAGTATTTGATTTTAGTGCTGGTTGATACTTACGTGCCACCGATGCGATTGCTTGCACCGAGTGCGATCGCTCTACAGCACTTGGTGCGTGTACGAATGCTGCTTGACATTGTCTTCTGCGCTTACAACCCGCTCGGCATTGAGCACGCGCTTGCGCTCGGTGGAATAATTGAAGTCGGAGCGGGTCGTGCCCAGCGGTATGTGCTGGCTGGCATCGGGATTGCGCTTGTAGGTGCGAGCGGCGGCTACGGCACGGGTAGCGAAATCGCTACCGAAGCTGGCATTGCTTGGAAAGTCTGCAGGTACCTGCAGCGTACCGTCGGCGAATACGGCCCCCAGCGTCGTCCCCACCGCGAGGCGGTAGGACGTAGGAACGCCCGCTGCGATCGCTTCTAGGGCAGCTGAAGGAATTGGCTCGATCGCTTCGACTTGTTCTACCTCGCCGTCGGCTTTGACGAAACAGGTTGCCAATCCAAAAACGCAGTAGTCCTCAGCAGAGATGTCGGGGGCGTTGGGGAATAATGTTGGTGCAGTCATTGCGATTGGTAGTTTCAGATTGTATTGACAGTATTTTCTTACAAGTTTCAGTTCTTATCGGTTTCGACGGCTCCGATCGCTGCTGGAACTCGCCAGGATGCTAACATCGCTAGACGTACAAACAGGATTGCGACCCCTGAACGCGCGAGCCGCTGTGATGGTTTGGTGAATCGTCAGAGCACTTCAGTTGAAAGTTTGAGCGTTGCTTTAGTCTGAGGTTCTGCCCGGTCGATATCCTGCCAATACGATCGACATCTGGGAAAACGCCTGGATGCGGCTGCCATCCGCACCCAATGGGCTAAAAGAAAAGTTTTTTAGTTCTGAACTTTGTCTGATTCAACCCAGATCACGCGCCGCATTTCGGGGCTGATGCGCCCGGTTTCATCCTGCATCACGCGACGTGCCTGCTCCGGATCGAAACTGCGATCGAACTGCTCTCGGAGCAAATCGACACGATATTTGGTGACGGCAACTTCGTGCTGTACGGAACGCAGTCGAGCTTGTTGCGCGCGATGGTGAGGAACAAGCTCTGCCAGTGCGGCGATCGCTGCTCCAGCAAGTACCCCACTGATGCAAAGCTTACAGGTAATCTCTGCAAGCACTCCCCAGTAGGGGTAACCGCGACGTTGCGTTTTCTTGCGCGGGCGTCGAGCGGTCGATTTTAGTGCGGTCATGATGTCCGAGCACTTGTGATTTTGGCAGGGCGAGCGCGATATGCTCCATATAAGAATCGCCGAGTCTAGCGATCGGCTTCCCGGCTGTTCTAGACCATCAGGACAGTTCCTCCAACGGACTGTCCATGAAGTCGTCATAAACCGTGATGGAGCGACAGCAGCAATCTAGTAGGTTGCATACCTACCACAACTGTACCTATAAGTCTAGCTAGATTGAAATTAGCTAGATAGGGATTGCGTGCCAAAAGTGCCCGCCACTGCACAAATTTCAAGTATTCATCCGCGCAGTAGCTCGATTTAGACTCGCGCGGCGCGAAATCGCAAGGCTGCTCGGGCGTTTACTTATATAGCTCGGTAGACAGACGGAAGGCGAGAACGCCGGGAATTATCGCGATTGTCAGCGCAATGAGAACCTGGAAGTCCGAAAGCATAGAAACCAACTCCTGACGCAGTAACTCTCCTCACTTTGCGCCAAGAGGGATGCCCCTCAAGAGCTTTCTTAACAAATTGCCATAAAGTTTCGTACGAACCAGTTCGACGCCAAATTGACCGTTAACGCTCGATGCCAGTGGGACTGAATGTTGAGTCTTGCCATTGCTCCTGCGCGATCGCGCCGACCAGCCAACCGGCTCGTTACAGTAAGGAGCGGAAGTGGAACGAGAACGCTTATGTCCGACGCACTGCGAGGAATCCTGTGGTTACCGCTCCTTGCCCTGTTCGTCTGGCTGGCGCGAGCGGGTTGGTGCGAATACCAAAACGTCGAGGCTTACCGGCGTTGGTCTGCTTCTTTCGAACGCGCCAAGTACGACATCTATGCGGTCTTGGGGCAGAAAGGTGCACTTGTGACGTGGGGTAAACCCGCGCGACCCGTTCCTGCCGACATAGAATCTTTCTCCCTTGCCGACGTGGAGGCCGTTCAACTCCTCGTCGACGAGCGACCCACCAACCCCAGCACGGCACCCGAGCAAGGTAAAGCCGCGATTGCCTTTGCACTGAGCGATCGAACGATCGCCGTGCCATTTACGCAACCGCGCCTCGCCGCCCGTTGGACTGAAGTTCTGCAACAAGAATGGCAGCTATGGCATACCGACTCGACAAACCCCAGTTCCTTCAACCAGTCAGACGCCTGAGCGCGGTCGCCCTATGCGGAGCGCTTGCCGGCACGGTCTTATCTTGCCAGCGATTGCCGCATGGTAGGGAACCAACAGACCCCCGCCCCGCCCCGCCGTCAGCATCCGTGCCCGAGACATCTGAGGCGCAAGATACCACCTGTCCGCAACCTCCAGCCGATTTCGTACCGACCCTCGTGCCGCCGCCCCCGGAGCTTTTTTGGGAGCAATTTGACTTTCGCATCCGCTCGATCGCAACCGATGCTGAGACCGTGCGCTTCGTTTCGCCGGGGCAAGATTTCGTGTTTTGTCGGGGCGATCGCGTTTGGCAGATTTTTCCCAGTACTTGGAAGCGTGCTCCCGAGCAAGACTGGGAGAGTTATTCCGCCGAGCTAGCCGATCCCCCCTTTGCAACGATCGAGCTAGACGGTCGGACTTATCGGTATCGCGTTCTGTTGGACCCCAACCCGTTTTCGGATGTCCAGGGTGTACGAGAGCGTGCGGTCTTCGAGCTACAGACTCCCGACAGCGACGCGCTTCGGCGTACCGTCCTCTACACCCAAGCAGAGGTCGAGCGCTCAGGCGGCCTTGGAATGGGCATACCGCGCGTGACGGCCGCCGAAATCACACCGGCGGGCGATCGCCTGGTGTGGTCGATAGCTTTCTCGCAAGGGGAAGGCGATACCGGCATTGCGACGCTGGCGAGCTACACGCCCGGTGAAAATGCCCTGGTTCTCCTGCAGCCCGAGGCAATCGCCGACCAGCAGATTACCGATGTCGCGATCGCATCTACCGAGATCGTCGCAATGCTCCGCCCATAGCCGAAGGCTTGGGGGGTGGTGAAGCGGCGCACGACCGAAGGGAGTAATTTAGCCAAGCCTAAGAAGCAAATATTTATTTCTTAGGATATGATGGTTTCATGCTAAACATGACGTGGGAATTTAAGCTAGAGCCAACCGCCGAGCAGGTTTCAGAGATTGAGTGCATGTTGGATGTGTGCCGCAATGTCTGGAACTTTGCACTGCGGGAGCGCAAAGACTGGCTGGATTCTCGCAAATCTCCAGTGAATGCGTGTTCGATTCGGCAAGAGTTCATCTTGCCTGCGGATGCGCCATTTCCCAGCTATGCACGACAGTGCAAGTCACTGACTGCGGCAAAAGCTGATTTCCCCAGACTCAAGACCGTTAATGCCCAGGTGCTTCAACAAGTTATCCGAAAGCTGGAAGCGGCTTGGGAGTCGTGGCGATTGAAGCGGTCGGGGATCCCACGATTTAAGAAGCCCAATCGAATGCGTAGCTTTGTCTTCCCTCAGATGCTCAAAAACTGCATCACAGACGAGGGAGTTAGGCTGCCGCAGTTGGGTCTTGTCAGGGTTCGGTGGTCGCGGGAAATCCCCGACCTGTTCGAGGTCAAGCAATCTCGGATTGTGCGTAAAGCCTCTGGGTATTTTGTCATGCTTAGTCTTCAGGCTGATGTTGATATTCCCGTTGTTGCTCCTCATGGGCATCCGGTGGGGATCGATGTTGGCTTGGAATACTTTCTTTCGACTTCCGATGGAGAACAGGTCAAACGACCTCGCTTTTTCAACAATCTGCACCGCAAGCTGAAATTGCTGCAACGCCGATTGAAGACTAAGCAAAAGGGGTCAGCCAACTGGCTAAAGCTCCACAAGAAGATTGCGAGAGTTCATCAACGCATTGCCGATGCCCGCAAAGACTGGCATTTCAAGCTAGCACATCACCTCTGCGACGATGCAGGGATAGTGTTTGTGGAAGCTCTCGACTTCCGCATTATGGCCAAAGGGATGCTGGGCAAACACACGCTGGATGCTGGGCTAGGGCAGTTTGTGAATCAAATCCTGCCGTGGGTATGTTGGAAACGCGATGTGTATTACGGCAAGGTTGATGCGCGGGGCACGTCTCAGGAGTGTCCAGATTGTGGTGTAGAGGTTCGCAAAGATCTCTCAACTCGAATTCATCACTGTGACAACTGCGGGTCAATCAAGCCCCGTGATGTGGCCAGTGGACAAGTCATTTCTTCCCGTGGGCAACGGGTGATTGAAACTGCCTGTGAAGGGGCTGCGGCGGGGGCTGAGGTCACTCAGTCTAGCTGGCACCTGTTGAAGCAGGAAATCTTTGGGGTGACCCAGGGAATCTCCCTGCATACTCGATAGGGTTGCTGGGAGAGGATGTCAATTTCTGGGCACGCAAATCAGTGGCGAGGGCAATCCCTTTCTTCCGGGAGTCGGGTTGGTGGCGTATCGTCCCGGTACGGCCAATCCCCTCCTCATCTATCACCTCCGCAATAGCCCGATCGTCGGCGCGATCGTCAGCCATCTATCGCTTGATGGTGAAATTTTGTGGGTCGGCACTGGCAACGGTATCTGCGCGGTAGGGTGGCAGCGTATCGAGTATGCAAATGCTTGGGAGTGCTGGCGCGTGGCCCTCCAAGCCGAGTTACCCGTTGAGGGCATCACTCTTTACAAGTCATTGTTGAGCGGGGAAACGGGCGCGTCATTGACTCCAGATTACGAAACTGAGACGGTGGAAGTGCTATGGGAGTCGCCACTGGATTACGATTTCTCGGCAACACGCTATGAAGTTCGCTATGCGTCGGGTTTTGCAGTGGAACTGCCCGAAACCGGTGCGTCGACATGGTCGGAGTTATACGGCGATCGCGGCCGGGTCGACAGCAACCGCCTGCCACCGGTCAATTGGGACGGATTGGCTTGGCGATGGAACGGCGAGCGCTTCGTGCGTGGATTCGACGCGATCGCACTCAATTACGTCGGGTTAGGTCCAGCGGGAATCGCTAACTTTCAGGACTTCGATCCAGAACGCCCGGTAGATGTTTATGCCTTGCGGGGCGACTTGCAGCTCGATCGCCTGACGAATGACAGTACTAGCCTGACTTATTTCTCCGGTTGGGTTGATGCGGACGAGCTCGTTCCTCGTGCGAGCCTAGTTCCCGTGCAGTTTCCGAAGTCCCCGCAACCGAATCCCCTCATCGCCGTTGCTAAGGAACTGAGAAGATAGGAGACCGATCCCATCGAGTGGAAGGTAGCTGAAGGCAGATCGGATGCTGAGAGTTACCTGTTCGGCACCTGGCTGACGGACAGAACGCCTGAAAACCCTGCCATACTGTCATTGCGGCATACTAAAATGAGTCGCCGACCACTGAGGGGGTATGCCCGCTTCCCTACTTGTTTGCAGCCAACTGTTTGCTTGGTTGCAACAGCACTTTCGCCACCAAGACCTGCGTCACCTCATTACCTTGGCTTGGATGGTTCTGGGTCTCATTGGCAGCGCACGGTTGAACCTCATCGCCTGAGAAGCCCACGTTCGCAGTCGCTCCCAGCAGGGCCCAGAACTCCTAGTGTCGCTGGCACCGCTTTTTAATAACCCTCGCATTCCCGTGCCAGCGCACCTCGGAAAATTGCTGGATTGTGACGTGCCGGCGGCTGAAATGCTACATGCTGCCCTGCCGACCTTCTTCGGTCTTGAGAAAATTATCGAGGTGCCTGCACATAAAGCTAACGCATCGTTATTTCGACTGGGTGCATGTCACAATTCTTGGGAGAAAAATCGGAAGCTGCCTAAGCCCGGAAACAGTCTAAGTTGCCCAAACTAGCTTGTTTTTATTGCACTGCGAGGAGTCTTGCACGCTGGTGCAGAATTATCGTTCTAGAAGGTGACACGCACCCGTAGTTGTCGCGCGCGGTGGATCGTGCGATCGCCTACGGGTATGGGTCGCGTCCCACAGCGCCCGAGCTTGAGCAATACGACGCCGAGTTCTTCCTATAAAGGGGAGATTGCGTGGTTGATGTTCGACAGGGACAAGTCCAGTTACAGCGCTGCTTCGCTGAAGTTCCCACAATCGGCTTCTGCAACCAGGGCGCGCAGCTGAGAAACCTTTAACCAGTAGGGGACGATCCCGCTCATCCGAACCGTCCTGCCCCAGGTCTCGGCACGATATCAATGGTTTGCAACCTCGGCATGTTGGGTGCAAGCAAGATCGATGTATTTATTACTATTCGAGCACGATCGCGCCCGGCAGATAGTCCAGCAGTGTTAGTCGGTAACCATCCCGGATTGCAGATGGCGTACGGACGAGATCTCGAGAACTATCGGCGTTCGAGACGGACTCAGGTGGCGCGCCTACCAGCTTCTGCGCGCGGACAAGCGCCACGTCGAAGCGACAGGTGCAGTCGGCCAGGTGGGGATGTTCGGCGAGAAAACACCTGGCTGCCAACCACAATTTGCGTTGCTTGGCTGGCGCGATCGCTAATAGTCCGTCGGCATCCCAACTGGCGCGCCCGCGAGTCTTCACTTCCACAAATGCCAGGGTCACACCGCCAGGGCGATCGGCAACCGGTCGGGAGACGACAAGATCGAGTTCGCCCCCGCGACAGTGCCAGCGGCGCGCGCGTACGTCCCAACCTCGCCCGCTCAACCAACCGGCAACGAACTGCTCTCCAAGCTCTCCGAGTGCGTTTGAACGTGCCATTGGTCATTAACTCGTAACTTCGGTGCCCGCAACGCGCATGCGGCAACAATCGCGCCTGAAGCTGGATATCGAGTTTACCGCACCGCCTCCCGTCCGGTTGCCTCGAAACTCGTCCTCGAAAACTCCCTAAAAACTATTGGAGGCGACCGCTGCAGCGGTCGCCTCCAACTTGATACCGATTCGGTATGCTTTGCGCCTTCGAATGATGCGGAACCGGGGACTTGAACCCCGACAGGAAAACTCCCACTAGAACCTGAATCTAGCGCGTCTACCAATTCCGCCAGTTCCGCTCATAACTTCTGACGCGATTTTCCATCATTCCACAAGAATCTCAGGGTGTCAAGAGCAGCGAGGTAGGGCCGCGAGCGGGGTATCTCCAAATCCATGCTGTAGTTTCGCAATAACGGGGACTCGAGTTCGGCTAATTGAGAATGAATCCGATCCCTCACACCTTCCATTACATGGAATAAATTGCTAAAGATCGATCCTTATTGGAGCGTAGGTGAGTTTTATTTCCACTGTTGGCGGGTTGGGGGAATGTTAACGGGTAGGAGATCGCGAAGCAAGTCGGGATTCTATTGCCGATCGCGCGAAGTGTTGGGGTCTGGCACGCCAATGTGGTCCGATCCGCAATCTTTAAGCTCAATAAGGCGCGATCGGACGCCCGTTCTTGAGAATAAGAGTATAGATTCGCACGCGCCCTTTGCCTGAGAGTGAAGTGGGGAATACTAGACAATACATGGCTTTCCGGTAGAATCGGAACAAATTTTGCCCCGCGCTCGTACATAGTGTCAGAGATCTATCTATAGTGTCAGAGGTCTGTGGTGGAGGATAGAGCCATGAACGTGTCATCGAGTTCCGCGGCCCCAACGCACCTTAATGCCAGTGAGTCCGCGCTCAAAATCTGGGGGGGAACACCCCTGAGCGGCCACGTCAGAGTAAGCGGTGCCAAAAATTCCGCCCTCGTAATTATGGCTGGGACGCTCTTGTGTCCGGAGCCCTGCCGCCTGAGTAACGTGCCTTCGCTGGTGGATGTGGCGCGCATGGGTCAGATGCTGAGCGCGCTCGGCGTGCGGGTCGAGCGAAACGGCGACGTGCTCGACATCGATGCCAGTCACCTCCACTCTGCTACTGCTCCCTATGAAGTAGTCTCGAAATTGCGCGCTAGCTTCTTTGCAATTGGACCGCTATTAGCGCGATATGGTTCGGCTCAGATTCCGATGCCTGGCGGCTGCGCAATCGGTACGCGGCCGGTCGACCTGCACGTGCGCGGGTTGCAGCAGCTAGGCGCACACGTTCGTATCGAGCACGGCATTGTCTACGCCAGCCTAGCCGGACGCAATTGCCGCTTGAAGGGCGCGCGTATTTATTTGGACTATCCCAGTGTCGGCGCGACAGAAACGCTGCTAATGGCAGCCACTCTTGCCGAGGGCGAGACGATTATTGAAAATGCCGCCCAAGAACCAGAGGTTATCGACTTGGCAAACTTCTGCCGGTCGATGGGCGCGCGCATTCGCGGAGCGGGGACAAAGGAAATCGCGATCGTTGGAACGCCGCGGCTGCACGGGACGGAATACGCGATTGTGCCCGATCGCATCGAAGCTGGAACGTTGCTCATCGCTGGGGCGATCGCCCGTTCGGAAATTAGCCTGTCACCAGTGGTGCCGGAACACCTATCGCCAGTTATCGCCAAGCTGCAGGAAGTCGGTCCGCAAGTCGTGCGCGATGCCGAAGACTGCTTGCGCGTTTTGCCGGCAGAGTTACACGCGACGGACATTGAAACCCTGCCGTATCCAGGCTTTCCAACCGATATGCAGGCACAGTTCACGGCGCTGTTGGCTTTGGCAGAGGGGGATAGTGTCGTCACGGAAACGGTTTTCGAGAACCGCATGGGACATGTTGCCGAGTTGGCGAGGATGGGAGCGGACATGCGCGTACGCGGTCGACACGCCCTGATTCGCGGCGTTCCAACGCTGACGGGTGCGCCCGTGATGGCCACCGATCTGCGCGCATCGGCAGCCTTGGTACTGGCCGGTCTGGCGGCGAAGGATGTCACCATCGTGCAAGGATTGCATCACCTCGATCGCGGCTATGAACACCTCGATGGCAAGTTGCGGAAGCTAGGCGCGCGCATGGAACGCATGGCGATGGCTGCTGATGAAGTTGTTGCAGCCGTTCCTGCCTCGTAACGAAAATGGACAGCGATCGCCGCGCGGCTGCAATGGGTTAACATCCGACCATTGCGCTTGTCCGGGACGTCAATCGACCCGGACGATTCTGCTGCCACTAGGCGATCGCTACACTCCAATGTGAATCTTGACCCCGAGCTTCCGTGCCGCGCTCGGGCAACGTTTCCTCAGTCTTTCGCCTTGCCGTTGCTGACTCTGCGAGGTGCAAGCGCCATCGCTAGCTATGATTTGTCGCCAGCTTACAACGCGCAAATCGACCTACCGACAGATGCTTTCTTGCAGCAGTTTGCCTGCCGGAGCACCCCCAACTCGATTCGGCATCTTGGCATTATTAGTTGTCTCGTTTCAGCGGTCTGGGCGGGTCCTCCTCAACGGGCGTTAAACGTTTGCCTGCGCGACGCGGCTGCCGAGGTTATCGAGAACCGACTAGCATAGGTCCGAGAGAGCACTGGAGCGATCGCTATGGAAGGTTTTTGGGAAAACGTGTTGCGCTATCCGCGCTACTTCATCACAATTTCACTCGGCATTTTTTTTGCCCTGTTCGAGCGCCTGCGCCCGCTCTTGCAGCGGCCCTCAACGGCCATCGCCTTAGTCGGCGCCATTGTCGGTGGATTTGCATTTATCGCCTTTACCCTCCAGGCTATGCTCGGCTACTCTGCACCGTAGCGTGAAGAGCTTCGTTATGCTGGGTGTCGGGCCGTCGGTCACGGACGCACGGACAGTCGCGCCCTTGCAGCCCATCTAAGGAGTATCGGAGCGTGGCTACTAATCGTCGCATCGCACGTGTTGCATCGCTGATCCAGCGCGAGGTCAGCCAAATGCTAACCAGTGAAATTAAAGACGACCGCGTAGGAGCGGGAATGCCAAGCGTTACGACGGTTGAGGTGTCGGGCGATTTGCAGCACGCCAAGATTTTCGTCAGCGTTTACGGGACTGAAGACGCTCGCGCTGAGACGATGGATGGGTTGCGCGCGTCAACGGGTTTCGTGCGCCGCGCACTGGGCCAGCGCATTCGTTTGCGGCGAACCCCTGAGATTGCTTTTTTCGAGGATCGTTCGCTCGAGCGGGGGGTTCGGACTATATCTTTGCTGGACGAACTGCGTCAAAAACGCGAGTCGCGCGAAGATATTCTTGATTCCGCCGAAGATATGGGCTGAATCCAGGTTGGGTTACTGACCGACCACCTGTCCCCGAAGGGACGATTCGATTCTGACGATTCGATCCTGAAGCCCTGCAGTCGAGTTGGGCGATCGCCTGCCATCGGTAGTGGAGGCTCCGACGATGCCCGCGCGTGTTTCTTCACCCACATTGCCGACTAAATCCCTGCCGGATTTCAGGCAGCTGCCGCTTCCCGAACAAGTTGCGCAGCTCATTGTCGTGCGCGCCTCCGGCCAGCTATTCGATCGCCAAATCCGCTATCCGCAATGGGAACCGCCAGCCGCAATCTTACGGCATTGGTTGAGCGACTTGAACGTCGGCGGGGTGATTCTTCTGGGTGGGAGCGCTACTGAGGTGGCTTGCCGAACGCAACAGCTGCAGAGCTGGGCAAGACTGCCGCTGGCGATCGCAGCCGACATCGAAGAAGGGGTCGGACAGCGCTTTCCTGGAGCAACATGGTTTCCGCCGCCGATGGCGATCGCTGCGATCGCCCGGCGCGACTTGCCACATGCATGCGCCCTATGCGAGCAAATGGGTGCGACGACTGCCCGCGAAGCACTGGCACTCGGCATCCATTGGATTCTGGGTCCGGTCGCCGACGTAAACAATAACCCGGACAACCCAGTCATCAATGTACGCGCTTTTGGCGAGGCAGCGGCGACGGTTACCTCGTTAGTTGCTGCCTTCATTCGCGGTGCCCAACAGTATCCGGTGCTGACCTGCGCCAAACACTTTCCCGGTCACGGGGACACTGCCGTCGACTCGCACCTGACGTTGCCAACTGTTACGGCTGGTCCCGAGCGCCTGGCACAAGTGGAGCTGCCTCCGTTTCAAAGCGCGATCGCGGCCGGGGTCGACAGCATTATGAGCGCGCACTTGCTCGTACCGGCTTGGGACGCAGAGTGCCCGGCAACCGTTTCGCCTGCAGTCTTGACCGAGCAGCTGCGCCGGCAGCTGGGCTTCACAGGACTTGCCGTCACTGACGCGTTGATCATGGGCGCGATCGCCGACATTGCTCCGCCCGAAGAACTACCAGTGCTGGCTCTGGAAGCCGGCGCTGATATCCTGTTGATGCCTGCCGATCCGGTTGCCGCGATCGCGGCGGTCTGCCGAGCCGTAGAGTCGGGTCGCATCGCACGCGATCGCCTGTATTGTTCGCTCGAACGCCTTTGGCATGCCAAGCAACGCATCTTGACAGGAGCGTCCCTCGAGCCCGCTACCGACCTAACCGCTGAGCTAGCGCGACCGGAAGCCGTGGCGGCAGCCCGCGCGATTGATGCTGCCGCCATGCAGTTTGGGGGATCCCTCCCCGCCAGCTTGCCGCCCGGTACGCGCAACCTCGTTATCGTCGACGATCTGCTGAACAGTCCGTTCTTGGACCGCCACGTCCCCGCGATTGCCTTTCCGGAACAGCTCGGTTGCAATTTGCACCTGCTGCCCCGGCACCAGCTTGCCGACTGTCGCGATCGCCTCTGCGATGGCACGCCGACGTTCTTGCAACTGTTCGCACGCGGCAATCCTTTTCGCGGCGCGGCTGGACTCGATAGAACGACCCGCACCATCCTTCAAACTCTGATTGCCAGCGGCACGCTGCAAGCGATCGCCGTCTACGGCAGCCCGTACCTCCTTGACTGGTTACACCCGCACCTGCCGCCCGAGCTGCCCTGGACCTTCACTTACGGGCAAACACCTGACGCGCAGGAAATCGCGATCGCGCGGCTGTGCCCGTCGGCGGGCGAGAAAATGTCAGGCTCCCCTGACACCACGACAGCGGTTTTCCTGTGATCTGTCTTAACCTGCTTTTAGCCACTTCTTTACTTTGCTAGGAAGGTTGGTTTTTACAGCCAAGCCAAAGTCAAACCGGCCTTCGCTTTCGGTTTTTGACTCCTGCGCACAATTCCTAATGCTCGGACGGAATCCTTAATATTTGCAAACAAGCCTGCGAACTGTAGCTCAGAATACTGAAAATTCCGGGTGTATCCCCAAGTCATTTGAGGTTAATATTTATGTTGAGGCTGCATTCCTTTGAGAGCTATGAGCGTATTGACCATGCCAACTGCTGCTCCCGCTGCACCCGAGCGCTACTCGATCGAGACGCTCCGCGAGGAAGCTCGCCACTTAGTCGATTGCGGTCACGTTAGCCCGCATCAACCGCTTTACATCCTTTGTCAATTTATTCCTCCGCGCGAGTGGATTTGTGTCGAATGCGAACTGGAGCGCAACGATTTTCTGTTGCGCGATTGTGTAGCCGATCTAATTGGCGCTCAGACCTGGCAGAACGACTGAAAACCTGTGCGGGACTCCGAGCCGTTTCGAGCTCGCCCTCGCCCTGACGCGAGCTGTTCTCCTGCTGATTTCCCGATGGGTGCAGTGCGAATGTGATAACTCAGGCAATGCGGTTCACACTCGAAGATCCTGTAGCATGTCAGCCACCAATCATCTTCAGAGCCGAGGCGTGCAATTGCACGCCTCGGTTATTCATGCCGGGCTGTTTTTGATGGCTTGCCGCGATCGCTCGCGGTTTCGACACATCAGGGACACAACACTTGAGCGAGCGCTATGGTCTGCAGCGGTCCTTCAAACTGTTACGGGTTGAGTTTTAGCGGCGACCGCGTCTTTACTGCAAACTGTCGAGCAGTTGCTGTTTGGCTGTGGCTAGCGCCTTTGGCAACTCGGTTGGCTCGCGCCCGCCTGCTTGTGCTAGGTTCGGGCGCCCGCCGCCGCCGCCGCCGCACAATTTTGCAATACCTCCGATAAACTTCCCGGCCTGCAGCTTTTTTTCGTTGATAATCTTCGCAGCGAAGGCTGCCACTAGGCTGACTTTGCCTTCTGCCGGTACCGAACCCAGCACGACCGCACTTTCGCCTAGCTTCTGCTGCAAGCGCTCTGCTGCTGTCTTGAGGCTTTCTGCATCGAGTTCGCCCATGTTCGCGACGAGTACCTGGAAAGCACCGACCGTTTCGGCCGTATCGAGCAAGCTATCTGACTTTGCGAGGGCGAGTTCCCGCTTGAGCGTTTCGAGCTGCTTTTGGGCTGACTTGAGGTCGCTTTGCAAGCCATCGACGCGTCCTAGAACCTCTTCGGGTTTGACCTTGAAGCGATCGGACAGATCGCGGACGATGTCGTCGCGGACGTTCAGATACTCCAGCACTGCCGGTCCAGCCACGGCTTCGATGCGCCGCACGCCCGAGGAAATACCTGTTTCCGACACGATTTTAAACAAACCAATTTCTGCCGTGTTGTTGACGTGAGTGCCGCCGCACAACTCCATCGACACGCCGGGTACGTCAATGACACGAACGACATCGCCGTACTTCTCGCCGAACATGGCTACGGCTCCCTTGGCTTTGGCATCGGCGATCGCCATTTCTGCTGCTTGCGTGTCGTGGGCTTCAGCAATCCAAGTGTTGATTTGCTCCTCGATTTGTTGCAATTCCTCAGGGGCGATCGCGCGCGGGCAGTTGAAGTCGAACCGCAGGCGATCGAAGGCGACGAGCGAGCCAGCTTGAGAGACGGCCGGATCGACCATTTGCTTTAGGGCGGCTTGCAATAAGTGTGTAGCCGTGTGATGGGCTTGGGCACGACGGCGGCAGGAGCGATCGATCTGCGCGTTGAGTAGCGTGCCGAGCTCCAGCGTGCCGCGTTCTACGCGCCCGTGGTGGACGAAAATGCTGCCTTCTTTCTGAACGTCCTCAACACGCACGAGTACGTCATCGCTGCTCAGGTAGCCGCGATCGCCGATTTGCCCGCCGGACTCGGCGTAGAACGGGGTCGAATCGAGGACGATTTGCACGGTCGTCCCGGCTGCTGCGCGCTCGACCTGCCGTCCACCGGCAACTAATCCCATCACTTGCGCCGGACTGGCGTATTCCCTGTAACCGAGGAATTGGGTCTTAGTCCCACTGGCCGCGATCGCGCCGATGGCATTTTTCGCTGTCAGGTCGATAGTTTCGTGGGCGGCTTGGTTTTGCTCTCGATGTTCATTCATTGCTGCATCGAAGCCATCCATGTCAACCGTCAACCCGCGTTCTTCGGCTGCTTCTTGAGTCAGCTCGACGGGATACCCGTAGGTTGCATAGAGATCGAAGGCATCGCGCCCGTCGATCTGCTTGCTGGCTGTCTGCTCGGTTTTGGCGACAATTGCAGCCAGTACCGCTTCGCCGCGTTCCAGCGTTTTGAAGAAGGCGGCTTCTTCGCGTTCGATTTCGCCGAGGATGTAATCGGCGCGATCGCGAACATTGGGGTATGGCTTGGCAGCAAGGTCGATAGCGGTCTCGGCAACTTGCGTAATGAATGCGGTGGTAATGCCGATCGCGCGGCCGTGGCGGACAACGCGGCGGAGCAGGCGGCGCATGATGTAGCCGCGTCCGAGGTTGGAGGCGCTGACGCCGTCGGCAATGAGGTGAACGATCGCGCGGACGTGGTCGCCGATGACCTTGAGCGAGGTTTGGGTGGAGTCGTCAGTGCTGGTGAAGTCGATATTGGCGATCGCGGCGGCGGTTTTGATGATGGGGAGAATCAGGTCGGTTTCGTAGTTGTTGGGCACGTCCTGCAGGATCTGTGCCATGCGCTCCAACCCCATCCCGGTGTCGATATTTTGGGTCTGCAGCGGCGTCAGGTTGCCCTCGCGATCGCGGTTGTACTGCATGAACACGAGGTTGTAGAACTCGATGAACCGCGTGTCGTCTTCGAGATCGATCGCGTCATCACCGTGTTCGGGATGGAAGTCGTAATAGATCTCCGAGCAGGGACCGCAGGGACCGGTCGGACCGGCAGCCCAGAAGTTGTCTGCTTCGCCCAAACGCTGAATGCGGTGCGCCGGTACGCCAATTTTGTCACGCCAGATAGCAAATGCTTCATCGTCTTCGCGGAAGACGCTGGGGACGAGACGCTCTGGCGGCAAACCGAAGACTTCGGTAGACAGCTCCCACGCCCACTGAATGGCTTCTGCTTTGAAGTAGTCGCCGAAGCTGAAGTTGCCCAGCATTTCAAAGAACGTGTGGTGGCGTTTGGTGCGGCCGACGTTCTCGATGTCATTGGTGCGAATGCATTTTTGGGAGGTGGTAGCGCGCGCGTAGGAGGCGCTGCGCTGGCCGAGGAAAATCGGCTTGAACTGCAACATCCCGGCGATCGTCAGCAGCACGGTGGGATCGTCCGGAACGAGAGATGCGCTGGGCAGCTCCTGATGATGGCGCTGGACATAAAAGTCGAGGAACTTACGCCGAATGTCGTCGCCGCTCAGGTATTGCGGGCGAAATTGTGAGGAGGTGGGCATCGCGTCTGCTCGAAATCGGGGTTACTGCAATCTGACGGTCAGGTTCTTGCGGATTTTGTGGAGTGGGACTTAATCTCTCTGTCCAAGAGGATTCTGCGGTGAAACACCTCCAGATTCCCCTTCCAGCTAAAACATCATGGCAATCTCTTCAGCGGGACCCAAAACCATTTGCATTCCCATGGCATCCGTAGCTGCATATCTGCCGCTGATGAAGATAGTCAAGTGCGTTCAGCACCTACCCCGATCCCATGTTTGAAAAACACCCGAGCTGTTTCCAGACGGGAATTCCAGCGGCTACTGGCTCCATGATACGCTGCATTCGAAGAAGCTCGGCTTCACCAGGCGCCGGATCGAATTGGCAAGCATGGGGGACGTTTGTGAAGTGCGTCCGGATTTTGCGATGTCCTCCATGGTTTGAATAACCGATGAGGTCGAGAAAGCGCAGTAGATAAAGCGCTTTGAGGTTCCCTTTACGGTTCTGGTCTATGCCTTCGATCGCGAGCGGCACTGGTCTGCTTACGGTAAAGATACTGAAACACTGCACGTGAAAGCATTCCCATCAACGAGACCGGTCTGTTGCTGAAACCAATTGCCCGCAACTTGCTCGTCATCGACAAGGATGATGAATTCATTGCTTTGAGAAATGCCACGATCGCTTCCTCGAGCTGCTGCTTCCAATCGAACGCTCGAGCTTTGCGCATCCGATAGCCGTTCAACGTTTGCGGCGTCCGCCGGCTGCACGAGCCTTCGGACATCATCGCTTTTGCGAGCATTTAAGTCTTTGAATTGCTTGATAAACCCAGCTGCAAATCGGCTCTCGGACAGTGATGCGTTCGGTGAGGAAATCCAATATTAAGACCGGACGAGCCGTCACCGTCGAACGTGCTGGCATCGCAGATATTCAGGCTGTTACCCATGGAAAGTCCTCCTGTGGGAATTGCCTCAATTATTCAAACCGCCCACTGCAAGTCCGCACCCGGACGGCGATCGCACCCCGTTTTGCACCAATGTACTATTCTTTGGTACCCGCTCTACCACAACCCGACCGAATGAGTCGGGAGGGTTTAGGCTTGATGAGTTTCAGGGCCTTCGCGGGAGAAGTGGCAGCGAACGCGGAGCGGACACCTCGGGCAGTGCGGCGATCGCGCGCGACACACTAACGCCCCAAAGTCGATGAGGGTAAGGTTCCAGCGATCTACGCGATCGCTGGGAGCGACGGCATCGGCCGCCGCCCACAGCAACGGGTCGCGGGACTTCACCCGACCGCCGTGCAAGCCCAAACACCGCTCCAGAATGCGCGCGACGCTGGCATCGAGCACCGCTGCCGATTGCTCGAAAACCTGCGATAGCAATGCTCGCGCCGTGTACATGCCGACGCCGGGCAGTTGTAGCAACTCTGCTTCCGTGTCGGGCAAACGTCCTGCGTAAGGCGGACCGAGAAGCGCACGAGCTGCTGCTGTCAAACGTTCGGCCCGGAAGTGCAGTCCGAGCGGGCGCAGCACGTTGCCCAACTCGCGCTCGTCAGCGGCTGCTAAATCGAGCAGCGTTGGGTAGCGTGCGAGTACCTCCAAATACACGGGTACGACAGACTTTGCTTCGGTTTTCTGGAGCAAGCACTCCGCTACGAGCAGTGCATACGGGTCGCGCGTCTGGCGCCAGGGAAAATCCCGCAGGTTCTGCTGCCCCCACGCCTGCAGTTGCGAGCGAAACCAACCCACCATTGTCGGATCGAGATCGAGTTCTGGGATCGGATTGCGTGCCAAGTCGAACCTACCGCGATCGCCTCCAGCAACGATATAGCAAAGGGCGCATTGTGAGATCGCAAGCAAATTCAGCCTGGTTCGGGCAAGCAATCCGTGCAAGCAATCCGTGCAGGCGATCTAAGAATTTGGTTGCGAAGCAAAGCGGTGTGGGGATGTTTGTCATAGGCGATCGACCCTTCGTGTCACGATACCTCCATGTTCTTCAGGGATTGTCAGGGTTTTTGTTTGACTCCCAGGGCAGAGTCAGGCTTTGAACTACCTCTGAGCCGAAATTTCTGACACCCCCTGCCATAGATCGACTGAGGAGGGTGCGCCCGCTGCAATTACCGACAGCATTTATCGCGACGTTTCTTGCTAGCGAACTACTCTGGCTCGACGTCGAGTTCGTAGAGATTCCACAAGGCACTGTCGAGCGCCGTGTACTTGATATTCTGGATGCGATCGCGAATAGCCGAAAGCGAGAGCGGATTGATGAGGTAGATGAACGGCACTTGTTCGGCAACGATTTGCTGGAACTCGCCGTAGATTGCCTTGCGTTTCTCCTCGTCAAGTTCTCCCACCCCGGCAATAAAGAGGCGATCGATCTCGCGTTCCCAATCGGAAACCTCCCACCCTTGAATCGGTGGCTGTCCGGGAATCGGACCCTGATTGAACGTATGGAGCGACCCGCCAGAATACCAAACGTTGAACCCGCCGTGCGGATCGAGACTGCCGCCGCCAAAGCCCAAAAGGCAGGTGTCCCAATCGCGGCGGTCGAGCTTCTTTATCATTGCATTGAACTGAAGTACTTGTAAGTCCGTCCGGATGCCGATTGCTTCAAGATCCTGCACGATTTGTACTGCTGAATCCGGGCGCGTTACTAACATCCGAAAGCGCACGCGATTGCCATCGGCATCAAACAGCAACCCATCTGCATCGTACTGAAAGCCGGCATTTGTCAATAAAGAGTGCGCGCGCTCGGGATCGTAGCTGTAGGTTTTAAGTCCCTCTTCAGGAGACAGATAAAACGGACTTTGAATTACAATCGGCGAGTGTTGGATGGCACCCAAACCGCGATACGTCGTATTTTTAATCTGCTCGCGATCGATGGCATACGCTACTGCCTGACGGAACGCTTTGTTCTGAAACCAACGCTGCTTGACCGGATCGACAAACGGTGTTCCGTTCTCATCTAGGGCGCGATTGAGATTGAAAGTCAAGAAACTCTTGCTGTTTACAGGGCCGCCATTGTAAATCGTGTAGCCGCCTCGTGCCTCTTCGCGCTTGAGCAATCGAAATTGCTTTGGCGAAACGGAGAGAATATCCAGGTCGCCCGTGCGAAACGCGATCAATTGATTGTCGGCGGATTCGATGGTTTGCACTACGAGGCGTTCGATGTAGGGCTGGGGTTCGCCATCTTTGCCTTTACGCCAATAGTAAGGATTGCGCTCCAAGATCGTGCGCTGAGATGGCACGTAGCGGACGATACGATACGGACCGGCTCCAATAACCGTCCGCGGATCGGCTCCTGTCGTCCAGGTCGATAAATACTTCAAATTCCCGCCAGCATCGGAGTCTTCTAGGGACGATGCGAGCACGTGCTCCGGCAAGATGTACAGCCCGCCCGCAAAACGCAAGAAGGGTGCAAAGGGTTCGGGGACGGCGAACTCCACGCGACGATCGTCGAGTTTGCGGACGGCCGGAAATGTGCCAGACTCGCCAATTCTTAGGATGTCACGCACGCCGATGGGAATCTTTTCGTTGAGGTAAATTTTGTCGTAAGAAAATACAACGTCACTAGCCGTCAGGGGTTCACCGTCCGACCACTGCAGTCCCTCGCGCAACGTAAAGATAATACGCAAGCGATCGTCGGAAATCTCCCAGGATTCAGCCAGTGCCGGAATGACCTCGCCCGTGAGACCGTCGATGTCGATCAGACCCTCGTTAATCGGACGGAGGACGTAGCGACTGTACAGCGAGTCGTTGAGCGGTGCATTAAATGTGGTTGGGTCGCTCGGAATAGAAAACACTAGTTGCGAAACAGCTGCTGTTGGCGTTCTGTCGCCGCAGCCCGCGATCGCGACCGCAAGCCAAAGTGACAGTAGCACTGCGATCGCCCGACACGCGCGCTGCCATCGCAGCGGAGCCATGAAGCTCGATCGGTTCTCCGCCGGTCGAAAATCCTGAGGGCCTGTCGTGATTCTTGGCATAGTTTGGCATGGTAAGGGATACTTCTAGCATCGGCAAATCCTTGGCACGTTGGTCCTCGCTTGCCAACCCTTGCCCCAACTCTTGCTGGCCACCGCGATCCTGGCGATCGCATCTCCGCTACCGTCGGACGCGACGGGCGCGACTAGCTACGGCAGCGTCGGACGCCGTTACGCCACCGGGGAAACGGTAAACTGTGAGCGTTGAGCGTCCCGCGTCACCGCGCGGAACTTAAAAGATGGCAGACGGTATGGCTGACGACGAGGTAAGAACGGATGCAGACGATGCTGCTGCCGGTCGCCCGCCGGTCGAGCCGACTGCGGGTGCACCTGCGACCGAACCGCTGGCCGCACGATCTGCTCCCCCGGCAACGGCTCTCGCCATTCGTTTGCTGCGGGCACTTGTTTCACTATTAGAAAGCATTATCGCCGGCCTCGAAGCCACCCCACCAGCAAGGACATCCGACGCATCTGGCTCTGATGCAGACCTAGGGGCCCTTGCCGCCCTGGCAGATCTCGAAGCGGTTGACTTCGACGAGTGCACCGACACCACCACGACCTTATCAGCAGGAACGGACACCGAGAGCGAAGAAGCAACGCAACCCATTGCCGATTTGCACGGTGCCCTTGACTCCGAACCGTCCGAGGTTACCCAACCGCTCCCGAGCACGGCGGGCGACCTGCCCGTGGACGAAGGTTTTGCTATTGGGGAAACCGCGGACAGTCCACGCGGGTGGAAACGCGTGTTGGCGTCTGTTCGCGCCGCACTCCCCAGAGAGATCGACGCGATCGTTCCAGATTGGGCGCTAACCGGCATCCTCGTTGGTTCGGTTGTTGCCTTCGTCTGGACGGGGGTTACGCTCTTCACTGGCGGGTTCCCCTCCGAGGTTGCAACCGCACCCCCAAAAGCACCGCCTAAGCAAGAGAGACCTGCACCGCCCCCCAAGAAGCAACCGCCCGCACCGCCAGCACCTGCTTTGAAACTAACGCCGGAGCAGAGTTTGATTGCGGCAATTCAGGAGCGCGTGGCCGAAATTGCCAATCGCTATGCCGAAGGGTTGATTCAGTCGATCGAGGCTAACTTCCGCGACAGTCGCTTGACCGTCGCCGTCAGCGATCGCTGGTACGAACTGCCTCCCAAGCGCCAAGATCGCATCGCGCGCGAACTATTCGAGCGCTCGCGCGAGCTGGACTTCACTAAGCTCGATGTGGCCGACACGCGCGGCGAACCATTGGCCCGCAGCCCTGTTGTCGGGCGGGAGATGGTGGTACTGCAGCGTCGAGATGCTAACGCTCCACAAGGTAGTTAACGTGCGGCAAAGCGAGAACTGCGGCAAATGTCAGTTTGTCCGCGACTTGGCTATGACTTGAAAAAGCCTATTGTTCGGGTCGCCGAACTATTGCGTCACGAATCCTCACGAATCATTGACAGGGATTGGGGGATCGAGAAGTCTAGATGTTTTCGGATCTGCCGAACACGAATCCTTGATTAGAATCGGGGGGATCGAGAGAGCTGAGTCTTTGCAAATCTGCCCGATCGGCGATCGCGCGCGCCACGATCCAAACCGGCATCGCCCTACCCACATTTAACCCCTACCATGACCAACTCCCCCATACGCTTTCTGATGTGCGCTCCGCAGCACTACGACGTCGATTACGTCATCAATCCGTGGATGGCGGGCAACATCCACAAATCCTCACGCGATCGCGCTGCCGAGCAGTGGGATAGGCTCTTTCACATCATCGACGCGCGCGCGCAGGTGGATCTAGTTGCGCCGCAACCGGGCTGGCCGGATATGGTCTTCACCGCCAACGCCGGTTTGGTGCTGGGCGATCGCGTGGTGCTCAGCCGCTTCTATCATCCGGAGCGCCAGGGCGAAGAGCCGCACTTCCGGCAGTGGTTCAAAGACAACGGATTTGAAGTCTTCGAGTTGCCACAAAATTTACCCTTTGAAGGTGCGGGGGATGCGCTGCTCGATCGCGAAGGGCGCTGGTTGTGGTCGGGTTACGGTTTCCGTTCGGAGTTGGACTCCCACGCCTACATTGCCAAGTGGCTCGATATCGAAGTGCTGTCCCTCCGCTTGATCGACGAGCGCTTCTATCACCTCGATACGTGTTTCTGTCCGCTCAGCGGCGGCTACCTAATTTACTATCCGGCAGCCTTCGACGCCTACTCCAATCACCTGATCGAGATGCGCGTCCCTGCGGAAAAACGTATCGCTGTCGAGCAAGCAGACGCGGGAAATTTTGCCTGCAACGCCGTCAATATCGAGCAAACCATTATCCTCAATCGCGCGAGCGACAACCTTAAGATGCACTTGACCGCAGCGGGATTCGAAGTGGTCGAAACACCTCTCACGGAATTTCTTAAAGCCGGCGGAGCTTCAAAGTGCCTGACTTTGCGCGTAACCGAGCCGGTGCGAACCGAATTGCACGCCAACGAACCGCTCGCCAGCCGCACGGTCCACCTCGAAGGACATTTACTGGATGCCGGCATCATGAACCGCGCCCTTGACACGATCGTCGAGGAAGGCGGTTCGTTCCAGATCCTAAATTTCCAACTGGGCACCCAGCGCCAGAGCCTCTCGGCAGCGGACGTGCACGTGTCTGCCCCATCGCCAAGCATCCTGGAGACGATCGTGTCGCAACTGATCGAATTGGGTGCGGTGAACCTCCCGACCGAAGCACGCGACGCGCAACTCGCGCCCGTGATGCAAGCTGGCGTTGCCCCCAACGACTTTTACGTCACAACCATTTATCCAACGGAAGTCTGCATCGACGGAACCTGGGTGCCGGTTACGCACCAGCGCATGGATGGCGCGATCGCCCTGCTCCAAACTCCGCAAGGCTGGACCGCTCGCTGCAAGCTGCTACGCGACTTGGAAGTCGGCGAGTCAGTGGTGGTCGGTGTGGAAGGCATTCGCTCGCGACGCAAATCCAGCACGCGCGATCGCCAAATCAATAACGAGCACGAATTCGCCTTCATGGGCGCGGGGGTGTCCAGCGAACGACGCGTGGAAATTGTGGTCGAGCAAATTGCCTGGGAGATGCGCCGCATCCGCGATCGCGGCGGCAAGGTCGTGGTAACGGCGGGACCGGTGGTGATTCATACGGGCGGCAGCCATCACTTGGCACGCCTGATCCGCGAAGGCTACGTCAACGTGCTGCTCGGCGGTAACGCGATCGCCGTCCATGACATCGAACAGGCACTGATGGGAACGTCGTTGGGCGTGGACATGCAGCGAGGCACGCCAGCCCGCGGCGGTCACCGACACCATTTACAAGCGATCAATCTAATCCGGCGTTGTGGCGATATTGCCAATGCGGTCGAGCAAGGCGTTCTGACGCGCGGCGTGATGTACGAGTGCGTGCGCAACAACGTGCCGTTTTGCCTGGCCGGGTCGATTCGCGATGACGGTCCGCTGCCTGATACCCTTATGGACTTGGTAAAGGCACAGCAGGAATACGCACGCCTGTTGGAGGGCGCGGACATGATCTTGATGCTCTCGACAATGCTGCACTCGATTGGCGTCGGCAACATGACGCCGGCTGGCGTAAAGCTAGTGTGCGTGGACATCAACCCGGCTGTGGTGACGAAGTTGAGCGATCGCGGCTCGGTGGAATCAGTCGGCGTCGTAACGGACGTCGGCTTGTTCTTGAGCTTTATGGTCGACCAGCTTGAAAAGTTGTCGCTTTCAGTCAGCGTATAGGGCAACGATGCAGTCCAGTCTGTTTTGGCGAGCCGCCCGTTGGTGCTGGTGAAGTCTCGCCCTTGCCATTGATGGTGGGGGAGCATGTTATTGACCTCCTGCAATTATGCTGGAAGTAGGAATAGGCAATTGGAGTCTTGCAGAGATTAGCAGTCTTCGATTCGGAGTTGTATAGTGCGGAGTTCGAGCTACACCATCACCCAACGCAACGTCTACAATTGCATGAACGTTTCTGCAAGATCCTGATAAATATGAGTCGACATGAAAACCTCTGCTACCCGATAGTCATCACGACAAATTGTTGACTTTGAAACTCCCCAATCCCTGGCAATATGGAAGAAAGTTCGATACTCTCGCAAGTATTCGCGAGTATCGGGCACCTGGGCTTGAGGGACAAAGCATAGAGAAGCCCTACTTTTTTGAGATTCGCACTCTCTTGTTAGCGGCGTCAACCATGCAGTTGAGCCTCTGGC
This sequence comes from Rubidibacter lacunae KORDI 51-2, assembly GCF_000473895.1. Lineage (NCBI taxonomy): Bacteria > Bacillati > Cyanobacteriota > Cyanophyceae > Chroococcales > Aphanothecaceae > Rubidibacter > Rubidibacter lacunae. Next base: position 77,735 of record NZ_ASSJ01000017.1, read on the forward strand.
GTTTACTGCAAAGCGCTGCTTGAATTGAGAGAAAGGCTTTGGGCTTGGGCAATTTCTGGAGTCATTGGGAAGAGGTAATGTCAGGATAGCTCGTTGCCGTAGCACACTTTGAGTTTGCAGGAGGTCTAATCGTAATGTGGTGCGTTCGAGTCGGAATGCGGAGCCATCGAGTTCTTTAAAAACATCGCCAATTCCCATATCGAACAATATCTCGAGCGGAACCCGAGAATCAACGCAGCTTAGAACAGTTGTATGTGGCTTTTGGGCAAGCGAAACCTCCTTCTCGCGAGCTCGCGACCGATCCGGATACTGCGGCTGGTGCTGCACAAGCCGCTGGTTTACACCCAACAATACTTGCAAAGCTACATCTGGAGAAACATTATCAGGAACGAGCGCTGACAATATTGCACTGCCGCATTCGCACAGCCCGGGTTTCTAGGTACATTTCTGCTGTTGCAGCAACACCAAATGCGCAAACTGACCGCAGCTTTAGAATGTTGCGGCGATAAAACAGGCATTTTCGTCACTCAAGGCTGCTATTCAAAGGCTTTAAGACGATCGAAAGCTAAGGGAATCAAGAAGATTTAAGTCAAAATATTGAAAACATACTTCTCTATTCAGGAAAAAGCACTGGATTTTGTTTCTCAATTTTCTATATTCAAATTTTGACTTAGGTGGATGCTGTGCAATTAATAGAACGAATTTCAGTCGCGTCGGAAATATAACACGTTCCGCCAAACTTATCGAGCAGTGGACGTACGTTTTCAACAACACATTTAACCTGTTCGGGCACGCAGAAAGCTATGATATAGACATTGTCGAGCATCGTCATGTCTAGATCTTCAACATCACCCCGCAGTCCTTTACCAGAAACATTTCGAATCATTACATGGCCGTGGACGCCAGATTTTTCTAGTCCGTCCAAAATCTTACTGAGCTCAACAGAACTGGCAATAACTTCTATCTTTTTAACTAAATGCATGGAATCAGCTCCACATAAGGTTGATGCCGTACAGATACAGTGGAATTCCCACAATTATGTTGAATGGAAATGTAACTGCAAGAGCGGTAGAAACGTAGAGGCTCGGATTGGCCTCTGGCACGGTCATTCGCATTGCGGCAGGAACAGCAATGTAAGAAGCGCTGGCACACAATACGGAAAATAAAAGAGCATTTCCTGGCGACATGCCTATCAATCTTGCAATCAGCAGCCCCACAGCCGCATTGAGGATGGGTATCAGGATTGAGAACAAGACCAGAAACGCGCCCGTCTTTCGCAAGTCTTTGATTCTTTTCGCGGCGACCAGACCCATGTCTAACAAAAAGAAAGTTAAAACACCGTAGAACATCCCTTGGGTAAACGGCGATAATAGTTCCCAGCCATGCTCTCCAGTTAGCGTTCCAATCGCAAGGCTGCCCACCAACAAAAACACGGAGCTGTTGAGGAAGGCTTCTTGCAACACTTCTCCCCAGGAGAACTCTCGTTTCTCATCGGTTGTGAACAGATTGACCAGAATCAATCCCACAATGATCGCAGGAGACTCCATCAATGCAAGTGCTGCCACCATGTAGCCATCAAAGCCAATACCCAACTCCGTCAAAAATGCACTGGCAGTAATGAACGTTACGGCACTGATGGAACCATAGGTTGCGGCGATCGCTGCTGCATCATAAGTATCTAGCTTGAGCTTCAGAATAAAGTAGGTATAAAGAGGTACAACACAGGCCATAAACATGGCTGCCAGAAGGGTCAACACCACTTCCTGGGTTATCCCACTTTTGACCAACTCGACTCCACCTTTAAAACCAATTGCCAGCAATAGATAGAGTGACAGTAGCTTAGGAATTGGTGGTGGAATTTCTAGATCGGATTTGACAAAAATCGCGGCCATCCCCAAGAAAAAGAACAGGACTGGGGGATTCAGGATATTAGAAACGATCGAATTGGCATCCATGTTTATCTTTCTGCGCCCAAAAGACTTGAAAATTCATGAAAATTTATATTTTGACATACCTCAAAAATTGAGTTGAATATTCATCTACCATGTATGACTGCTTGCTGTCAATGAACTTGCAGTTTTATGAAACCATCAGGTAATTGTTCGGCTTGTATAGTATGCTCAAAGGCTAATGTGCCGCCTCAAATGCATAATTTCGGGCGCTCCAGGGAAGCAAAAATTCCTCTGTTACAACAGCACTGCCTGCAATAATTATGCCCGAAGAACACCAACACCCTCGATATCTTTAGCCCAACCTATTCAGGTACTTGAGGCGGAGAACGGTCCAAGCAAGAGTTTTCGCCTGCGTTTACTTTGGCGGCTGGCCGTATCAGAACATAATTTGTTTGACTTTCATGTTCTCTCCCTAGCACTCTAAAAGGCATCTCCCTGTCTTGTCTGCCCCCACAAAGGAAAGATTAAGCCACGAGTCGAGTTGGCATCAACGGCATCATCCCCAAGTTATTCACTACTACGCTTACAGCTGGTATCCGCACGAAGTCCTTACTGAGCCGAAGCTGTTTCTCTAACCAAGCAAAGCTTCTTTTCACCACCCATCGCCGCGGCTGCAACTCAATGCTCCCTTGCTGTCGGCGCACTACTTCGAGGAATTGAGGCCTTTGAAAAGCGGTTTTCCAGCAGGACGTTGCCATGGACCCGTATCCAAAGTGGCTGAATTTCTCGAACCTCTGCGTGACTCATCCGCAGCCCTCACCTCTTCGGTTGAGATAAGAGTGCTAGATTTGAGAGTTTGTAGAGAACGCGCGCGCCGACATTGCCATCCCACTCGTCATCGCCGGGCGAGACTTCGCAAAGATCGAAGCCGACGATACGCCGGCCGGATTTAACGATCGCCTGCAGCAAGAAGATCGCGGCATTAAAGCTCAGTCCGCCGGGAACTGGCGTGCCAGTGTGCGGGCAGAATTCCGGACTCAAACCGTCGATATCGAAGCTGACGTAGACGTCATTGGGCAGTGTGGAGACAATCGCCTCACATTGAACGGCCCAGGGTTTCCCAGAAAAGGCTGCGGCTTGCAGCTGCCAGTCGTCGAAAAGCGTCACGCGTTCGTCCTTGCGAGCGCGTTCGATTTCGCGGGGGGAAACGTCGCGGATGCCGACTTGGGTCAGGTGCGTCACGCTCGGCAGCCCTAGGGCGTGATAGGCGATCGCCGCATGGGAGTAAAGAAAACCGCCATAGCCCGCGCGCAGGTCGCAGTGGGCATCGATTTGCAGGATCCCGTAGTGACCCGAGACTTCGCCGAGCGCGCGCATCAATCCCAGCGGAACGCTGTGGTCGCCGCCGATGATGCCGACAAGCTTGCCGGTGTCGAGGAGCGAGCGCGAGCGCTCGTAAACCCAGACGTTCAGATCGGCACACGCGCGGTTAACTGCTGCCAGTGCCGGTTGGACTTCAGCATCTGCTGTCGTGCCGCCGCGTTCTAAGTATTCGTAGACGGATTTAGCAAGCGCGCGGACGTGGCGGTTGCGTTCGTAGATTTCAGCATCGATCGGGACGGTAGCCCGCGGGACTTCCCAAGCCTTGGGCAGATCGAAATCGTACCAGTCCAGTTGCGGCGAGGCCGTCAGGATAGCTTGCGGTCCCTCGGCAGCACCGGCATTGTAAGACGTGGTGACATCCCACGGAACCGGTAGGTAGACCAGGCGCGCGTCTGCGAGCGAGCCCTGTAATGCAAAGTAATGGCCGTTTGCAGGCGGGACGGCCTCGAGATCGAAAGGCGGGGAGGACATGGGTAGGTTAAGTGTGGGCAACGAACGCGATCGCCGTTCGTTTAAAATCCTGCCGAGCTACCAGACAAAACTCAAGCGATCGCTGCGCATCCAGACGCGTATCCCGAACACATAGCGGGCAGTGGAGCAACAGCCGTGACTTCTAACACCGAGAACCTTTCTGCCACAATCGCTAAACTCGCTAGCACTCACAGTAGCAAGCAATTGTTTGCCGAGCAGCTAGGCGATCTCGTCAAAGCAGTCGCGCACGCAGCAGTGGGTGAGGCACCAACTGCCGAGATGCAGCGCGAGACCGAGGCCGTCTTTTCCGTGCTGGACGAAGCCGCCCGCTCCGGGCGGGATGAGGTCTTCGGCGAGCTGTTGACAGCAGAGCGGCAAACGCGCCACGCGAACGAACCGACGCTGTTGATGGCGGCGATCGCGGGCGGTCGCTCTGACGTAGCAAGGGCGCTGATCGCGGCTGAGGCGGATATCAACATTCGGATCGAACGGATTTTTCCCTTCGATGCCCTACAGCTAGCTGCTGACCGCGCCGATTGCGATCTCGTTGGAGTGTTGCTGGCAGCGGGGGCCGACCCTAACTGGAACGACCCCGATCTCCGTCCCCTGGCAAAGGCCGTCGCGCGCAATGACGTCGAGCTGGTAAGGGTCCTCCTGGCTGGCGGCGCCAAAGTGGGTCAAGCGTCCCTAGCCGATGCTGCCCGGCAAGATGTAGCGATCGTACAACTACTACTCGACGCCGGCTGCGAGGTCGACGCTACAGACTTGATGGGCGACACGGCACTGATCGTTGCCTGCGCCCACGGTCGCGCAGATGTCGCGGGCGTGTTGTTAGCTGCCGGAGCGGACCCGAATTATTGCAACGAGCGTCAGGGATCGTGCCCGCTTGGTGCCGCGCTTCAGTCCCCGAACGTCCTCGCAGTTTTAAACGATCGCGGCTTGGGCACCCAAGCGCCGGCCGAGCTGCTCGATCGCGTCGCGGAGATCGTGCGAGCGCTAGCAGCCAACGGGGCCGATTTGTCCTTGCGAGATGCGCGCGGCAGAACGGCCCTCATGCAAGCAGCCGAACAAGGCTACACGGCCGTCGTTGTCGCCCTGCTTGACTGCCACCCCGATATCAACGCAGTTGAAGATCCATCTCAAGGGCTGCTGCCCGAGATCGCGCGCGGGATGGAGACCGCGATCGCCTCCCAATCCGAGGGCAAAACCGCTCTCTTGCTCGCAGCCGAGAACGGCCACGACAACATTGTTGTTGCGTTACTCGCCGCTGGGGCCGATGTGATTGCAACTGATGCGCGAGGACGCACAGCACTGGATGTTGCTATCCAACAAGGCTATGGCGCGATCGCGCAGATGCTGAAGCAGTCTGGAGCGGTATTGCCTGCAGTGGAAAACCTTGCAGAGGCAGCATTGCTAGGTGCAGTCAAGCAAGGCAATCTCGACGAGTTGCAAGCGGCATTGGCAGCAGGGGCGGATCCAAACGCAAGCGAGCAGCAGACTCGCGACCGCAATCCACGCCACAAAACCGCCCTGATGTTCGCAGCAGAGAGCGACCGCGTCGCGACCGTGCGCATGCTCCTAGAAGCAGGGGCTGATGTTAACCTGAGCGACTGCCCCGTCAGAAAACAAGGCAGAACGCCCTTGATGTATGCGGCGATCGCCAATGCACCGGAGGTGTTGAATCTGCTGCTGGCAGCCGGTGCCGAGGTCGACGCACGCGACAAACGCGGTCAGACCGCATTGTTCTTCGCCGTCCAGGAAGAGTGTTTGGACGCAGCAAAGGTGCTCTTGAAAGGCGGAGCCGACCCGCACCAAAAAGGCTGGGATGGCTCGCCATGTTCCATCGCGGCCTATGCGGGTCCAGACATCGCCGACGCGATCGCAGCAGCGGATCCGGGCGAGGAAGGCACTACCAGCGAAGCCGCCCAGGCGGAGATGTTGGTTTCGGCTGCCTTTGACGGCAACGTGGAGCTTGTGAACAAGTTGATTGCTGAGGGTGCCGATGCGAATGCCCGCGAGCACGACGACGGGTGGACGGCGTTGATGTTGGCAGCAGCTCGCGACGCGATTGAATGCGTCCGCGCTTTGCTGGATGCCGGTGCCGACCCAAATGCCAGCTGCCACTCCGGGCAAACGGCGATCTCTGAAGCCGCATATTGGGGTCATGTCGAAGTTGTCGAGGTCCTGCTGGCTGCCGGTGCCAATGTGAATGCCGCTGATAATGAAGATGGTTGGACCCCACTGATGAAGACGCTCGTGTTCGGTAATGCCGACATCGCACGCCTGCTGTTAGCTGCTGGTGCCAACCCCAACCTCCGCGACAGTGAGGGGCGCACGGCATTAAGACTGGCATTGGACGACGATCGCTCGGAGATCGCGTCGGTGTTGCGATCGGCAGGAGCTAGCCAATAACACGCGGCGATCGCCCTGCTTGCACTCAGTTTCCAATTCGAGCCGGCGTCACGAACGGGTTACGTTATCGACCCGAGCCAACTACGGAACGGTGACCTCCAAGTCCTAAGGTGGCAAGTAGATTCCGGATTCAACTAACACGTCATCGAGGTATCTGGCGATCGCCTCCAGGTTTGCACGCGGAACTTCAACGATTCAGAGCGTCCTTGCGGGATCGAACGTAACCGGTCTCGACCTAGCGCGGCGAGCGAGAAGCTGGTATCGGAAGGGGGTGCATGGGGCACCAGCAAACTAGAACAAGAAATAGCGCTGCGCCATTGGGAGTTCGCTGGCTGGCTCGCAGGCGAGCAGTTCGCCATTGGCGCGGACTTCGTAGGTTTCCGGATCGACTTCGACGTGTGGCATGGAGTCGTTGAGTTTCATCTGTGCCTTGCCGATGTTGCGCGTGTTCGCTACAGCTACGGCCGGCGTCTGGAGTTCGATTTGTTCGGGAATGCCCGCCGCGATTGCCGCTTGCGAAACGAAAGTCAACGAGGTGGCCGCGATCGCGCCGCCGAAGCTGCCGAACATCGGGCGCATGTGCACCGGCTGCGGCGTCGGGATGCTGGCGTTGGGGTCGCCCATTTGCGCCCAGGCGATCGCACCGCCTTTGATGACAAGCTCCGGTTTGATACCAAAGAAGGCCGGTTTCCAGAGACAAAGGTCCGCTAGCTTGCCTGCTTCGATGGAGCCGACGCGATCGGCGATACCGTGGGCGATCGCCGGGTTGATGGTGTATTTGGCGACGTAGCGCTTGGCGCGGGCGTTGTCGTTGCGTTCGGAGTCTTCGGGAAGCTGACCGCGCTGGACCTTCATTTTGTGGGCGGTCTGCCAGGTGCGGATAACGACTTCGCCGACGCGGCCCATGGCCTGGGAATCGGAGGCGATCATGCTGAACGCACCCAGATCGTGGAGGATGTCTTCGGCGGCAATGGTTTCGCGGCGGATGCGGGATTCGGCAAAGGCGACGTCTTCGGGTATGCCGCGATCGAGGTGATGGCACACCATCAACATGTCTAAGTGTTCTTCGAGGGTGTTGGTGGTGTAGGGGCGCGTGGGGTTGGTCGAGGAGGGTAAAACGTTGGCTTCGCCGCATACTTTGATGATGTCGGGGGCATGGCCGCCGCCCGCACCTTCGGTGTGATAGGTGTGAATCGTGCGATTCTTGAAGGCGGCGATCGTGGTTTCGACGAAGCCTGCTTCGTTGAGCGTGTCGGTGTGGATAGCAACCTGCACGTCGAATTCGTCGGCGACATTCAAGCACGTGTCGATCGCCGCTGGGGTCGTGCCCCAGTCTTCGTGGAGCTTTAAGCCCATTGCACCCGCGCGCACTTGCTCGATAAGTCCTTGGGGCTGGCTGCTGTTGCCTTTGCCGAGGAAACCCAGGTTCATCGGGAAGGCGTCGGCGGCTTGTAACATCCGCCAAATGTTCCACGCGCCGGGCGTGCAGGTGGTGGCGTTGGTGCCCGTGGCCGGACCCGTGCCGCCGCCGATCATCGTGGTGATGCCCGAGGCGATCGCGGTTTCAATTTGCTGGGGGCAGATGAAGTGGATGTGGGCGTCGATGCCGCCGGCCGTGAGGATTGAGCCTTCGCCGGCGATCGCTTCGGTTGCCGGACCGATGATGATATCGACGTTGTCTTGAATGTAAGGATTGCCTGCTTTGCCGATTTTGTGAATCTTGCCGTCTTTGACTCCGATGTCGGCTTTGACGATGCCCCACCAGTCGAGGATCAAGGCGTTGGTGATAACCAAGTCGACGGCACCGTCCGCGCGGGAAATCGGCGACTGTCCCATGCCATCGCGAATCACCTTACCGCCTCCGAACTTCACCTCGTCGCCGTAGGTGGTAAAGTCGCGCTCGACCTCAATAAATAGCTCGGTATCGGCCAAGCGCAGGCGATCGCCGGTGGTGGGTCCGTAGGTTTCAGCGTAGGCGCGACGGTCGATGCGATAACTCACGGGCACTCCTCGAGGCGGACAGTTTCAATCGGATTTTAGGTCAAAATTGCTCGTGAATAGCCGTAAACCTTTATGGGTTTTGACTTTGGTGAGGGACTTTAAGGTGATTTGAGTAAGCGGTCAAAGCAAAGCCCCATCAGGAGACCGCCACTCATGCCACGCCGAAAGCAAGAACTCACCAAAACCCACCAACTCCTCGACGAACTTCTTCAAGATTTTTCCGGTCCCGACGAAATCCTTGGCAATGACGGGCTGCTCAAGCAGCTCACTGCCCGCCTCGTCGAACGCACCCTCCAAGGCGCGTTGAACCCAACATCTCGACCAGACCGCTGCTGAGCCCGACGCTGCCCGCATCTGTCGAAACGGATGTTCACAAAAACCGTTTAGACCGATCGGGGCAGCCTCGACCTGCAGATTCCCCGCAACCGCCGCAACGAGTTCCAACCCGTGCTCGCGTCCAAGGGGCAGGGTCACTTCTCCGGACTCGACGAGAAGATTCTCAACCTCTATGCCCGAAGAGCCACACCGGCGATGTTAAAACCCAACTGCAAGACCTCTATGGTGGACATTGCCCACGAGTTGGTTAGCCTAGTCACTGACAACGTCCTGCCGGAACTGAAGCGATGGTAAGCCCCCCCGCTCGATGCGTTCTACCACATCATCTGGCGCGACGCACTGCAGGTGAAGGGACTCCGCACTAGGACGAGCCTGGGCTGTGATTATCTGATTCGGGATGTTCTGAACATTCGGTTCGCTCCTGCACATTCCCGCATGGCTTACATGGATTCTTTAGTTGGCGTCACAAATATCCCAAATTTAACCCTATTTATGAAGCATATTCTTGTCTCAATTTACTTATACCTTCGATATATTCTCTATTCGCTTCAGAAAGGTAAGTGCTTGTAGCCTCAGCCATGATGTGGCAAGCATCATCAATATCTTGAGATGAGTGTTCTCTCATGACCTGGAAGCGGAACCTAGCCTCGCCACGTGCCACTGCTGGAAATTCAACCAGATTAGCCAGCAAGTTCCTATCCTCAAGGGCTCTGGATGTCAAGCGAGCCTTTGCTTCATTTCCAACAAATACAGGAACTATGGGTGATGGAATCCCACCAAGTCGAAACCCTTTACTTGTCATGCCATCTCGAAGCCTGATGATATTCTCTCTTAGTTTCGAACGTAAAGCCTCGCCATCTTTGGAGAAAATAACATCGAAGCATGTCAGGACAATCGCGCACTGTATTGGAGAGAGAGCATTTGTGAATGTGAAGGATGGTGAATAGTAGCGCAGGTATTCAATAACCTTTGATGACGCTGCAACAAACCCTCCATTCGAAGCGAAACTCTTTGAGAAAGAGCCCATCACGATATCTGGCCAGTAATTTTCTGCTGTATTGTCGAGAACACCCAAACCCTTATTACCCATACAACCAAAATCATGTGCGACATCCAGGATGATGATTCCACCGTATTCTCTGGTTACTTTAGAGAAAGATTCTAGATCCGGGGAGTCAGAATCCATAGAATATAAAGATTCAAGCAGAACGAATAGCCCTTGTTTAGGGTTCTTCTCTCTTGCCTGTTGTACTACGGAATGAAATTCTTCTAGATTGTTATGCTGAAACCAATTTATGTTCTTGGTTGAATGTCTAGCGCCTTCTGCTATGCAACTATGTGCAAGACGATCGATTACAACAGAATCATTTGGACGAACCAAACCGGAAACAACTCCAAACCCAGCTGACCAGCCGGTTGCATATATGGCGCAGCTATCTTTTCGAAGCACGCTTGACAGGCGTTTTTCGAGTTCAAGCATATACTTAGTACGCCCAGAGAGTACAGGGCTTCCAGCGGAGTGAACCCCAAATTCCTGGCAAGCTTTTACCGCTGCTTCAATAACAGCCGGATGACCCGATAAACTTAAGTAATCCTGCGAACCAAAGTTGAGTGCCCTGCGACCACCACTTTCAAACTCATCGAAAACATCCGCTACTACTCCATTCTTGTGTAGTACTCTGCTGTAGGGCCAGACCTCATTTTGCCTACGCTTGGAAATCCAATCAGAAAATGCTGAGGTACGCTCTTCCAGGTCAGTCCCTTTCTGCCTAATATAGTTTAGTAGACTTCCTTTCAACCATCCGGGTATTTCTTTCATGTTGCTGCTTCTAACTGTGTAGTTGTTGTCAAACAAAACTAGCTCGATTGCCTCATAGGACAATTCGAACACCTAATCCAGAAACTAGTTCTCCGAACGCATATTGAACCGACGTGTAGGGCATCCTGGATACTGAGGGTGGTACAGATGCAGAACCCGCAAAGTAACTATGCTCCTAACCCATCAGGGGTATCACACTTCAGGAACATCCGGAGGTGTATTCCTAGTCACTTAACTGAGCCTCACGTCAACCATGTGAGAGATGCTAGGTCACGGTTCATCTCCACGTGTTGATATTCGACGAAAATACCAATCTGGAATCACCGAGAAACAAGCTTGTAGCCCAATCAAAACTCTAAGGAATCATATTGTATTCTTTAAGATTTTGGCAACCCCTTTGGTTAAATGATTACGGCTTCAGAACCACATCAAGAAAAATGATAAAGCGTTGCTGGCAGTGGTGAATGAGATACCACAACAAACTAATCTGATTGACAGATATTAACAAAGCTAAACTCCGCCACCTAAACCTTGAGAGCCAAAATCGCAAGATGTAGTTGAAACCATAGATTTCTCTGCTCTTGGCTCTCTTATTAGTGGCGGACAAATGGCGTTTTTCCCAGTTTCAACCTGGGATAGTACAAACTCTGATGCAGATATTTTCAAATTGAAGCTGGTTTCCCCAAGGAGAAAACCTTCTTGCCAAAGTCAGTTACCGATCCTACGCATCAATCTTCGTAATAATAAAGTGACGCCTCCTCACGCCGCCGCCTCAAAATCTCCTCCACTATTGCCGAGCCTGGATCCGGTGCAGCGAAAACACCTGTTTCCGTACTCCAGATCGCTGCACTTGCCAAGATTGTCGAGTAGCCCAGTAATGGAACGAAACTCACTCTTCCACTAGAAAAATGAGCCCAAGTTGTAGGCGAAGCTGCAGATGCTGCGTGCTGGTTCGAGTTCACCAGTGCCTACGCTGGGAATTTCTGAATGTAAGGTATGACTTCCGTTGCCACAAAATGAATCAGGTAGCTCATGGAAGTAGGTTGGTCGACAATATCGCCGCGCTTAACCCGAACACCATCTGGATAAACGGTTGTCCCGTAAACGATGGTCGGCACCGCCCACCCGTGAATGGCATCGGCGTATGGGTTGGCGCGGAATCCCTCGTAATTTTTTGATCGGCTCGATAGCCGCACGCGGGACTTGGCTAATGCTGCCAGCGCGATCGCTGTTGCAGATTTTGAGCGCCTGTAGTCGCTCCTGTTCCGTTAGCGATCGCCACACGAATCGAAACGTTTCCGACTGATTCGGCAAGGCAGAGTAGCGCCCGTATCAGTCAGCAGCAATGGCCAGGAATTCGAGGCCCATCTTCAGACGATCTCTTTTATGCTGAGTACTCGAAGAAATAAGTACATATATACTTATATTAGATGTCCGCTGCAGGTTGGGTGATTGCGCCGGTTCATAGGAAATTGCAGATGCCTCGAAGTTTTCGCGGCGCGATCGCATCGTCTGGCGCGATCGCGGTTTGGCGGGGGGCGACCCGACGACCGGAGCGTATGGGAGCAACTCGCCCATCCTACAAACGCTGAGGCACTATTTACGCGGTCCGTCGAACCTCGACGTTGCCGCAGTTGCCGAGGGGGACGAGTGGGTCTCGACGATAATGCCTGCCGAGTGGGCCGCTCGAGCAGGGACGATCGCAAGCGTGCTGCTATTGGCGATCGCCTTTACCTCAGCTTATAAAGCAGGTAATTAGCGCACCTCACTTAGGTGACATTTGCGGACAGGAACTCTGAGCAATCGCAGCTCGCAGCACTCTCGGTTCATACAGATCGGAAACACAGCACGCGAAGTCCTGATTCATAAATCTGTATTTCTACGGATATGGATTCCTCAATCATCGCGCCACTTTCCAGGGAATCTAGTCTGATATGGCTGACAGCTTGTTCGGTGCTGCTTAGCGATCTAGACTTACGTTATAAGTCGAGTTCCAACAACAGCTGTGCTTCCGCTCTTTCTCTTTAGCTGCCCCCCATTTGAAGGTTTATTTCAAGAGCAGAGATATTGAGTGTAGTTCGGTATCCTGCTAGCAAGTGAGCTAATGAACCACACCCCCCCTGTCGGAGAGGGTTGATTGAATATCCTTTCTCCAACTTTCCTCTATACCACGACTCGCCACAAAAGTTGGACATAATAGTCGATGCTATTTGCGAAGATGAGGTCTCACGAAAAATGAGCGATCCAAAAATCTGGGCTGCATTCGTCAGTGGAGGTTTTGCGCTTGCGGGGACGATTTATGTTGCGATATTGAACCACTTCAGTCGCAAAGAGCACCAACGATTCAAAGCAGCTACAGACGAAAAGCTAGCAACTTTCAGAGCCAACGTTGGGAAAGATATCGCCCGATTCGAGGCACAGACGGCCAAGGAACTGGCAAAGCTAAACGCAGACTTCCAGAACGAAAGAGACGAGCGCCTTGCAAAACAACAGTCAGAAAAGGTTCTATCAAAGTTTCGCGCTCCATTGCTACAAGCAGCCTACGATCTTCAGAGTCGAATATTCAATATCTTGAAACTCGAATTTCTCCCAACGTTCTACTCAAATGGCTCGGATTTAGAGCAAGAATATGCAGTCGAGAATACAGTGTTCTTGCTCGCGCAATTTTTGGGGTGGACCGAACTCATACGACAGGAAATCCAGTTCCTGGATCTCAGAAGCGATGAGGAGACAAGGAAACTACGCAGCTTACAAGACAGCATATTTACCAGGCTTCGGACCGATAAATTCGGACAAGGATTCCGACTATTTGCAGGCGAACAACGTGCTGTTGGAGAGTTGATGATCGACCGAACTGGAGAACTGCCTCGCTGCATAGGATTTGCTACTTTTTTGACAGATCGAAATCCCAATCTAGATCGTTGGCTCGATCTACTTCGTGAAGACGTGAAGAAAATGGCTGCCGATGTTAAGCCATATGAAAAACGCCTTATCAGCATCCAACATTCGCTCATTGATTTGCTTGAATTCCTGGATCGAAATTATGTCTACTTTCCCATGAAAAGCCGTCTGAAAATCTGAGACTCTTTATGAAAATGCGGCAAATGGTGTGGAAAAGAAGTATTGAAGATAAAAAATTCACAAGGAACAGGCTCGAAATCTAGCAGATTTCGAGCCTCATGGGCACCTCAAAAAATAATGAGCATCTTCGAGGAAGGAATGCTGATAGAGGGTGGTTGGATGGGACAGATGGGCCGTTTGGATTGGGAGTAACCTCTAGCCAAGCTGGCAAAACAGAACCACTTGCTCGTGCAGTTAAGAGCTCACTTTTTGGGATAGTTTCCGCCCAACCCTCAAGCAAATCTATGAGAAAGAAAGCAGCAGCAACACTGGATGCAAGCCGTGGGATTATTAGGTGCAGATGTGCAAGCTTTTGATTCTGCAGCAGGTGTTCGATACTCTGCGCTTGGGTTATGGCGTTTTTCCACAGAGCGTACTCCGAACAGACAAGCTGGAGGGTGTCTAGCCACGATCGTCTTCGGGTGTATCTGATGTGTGGAATTGCGACGGGAGCAAGACCGTCGTTTTTGAACTAGATGCTAGGGCAAGCTCCTGGCAGCACGGGCATTTACGCGCTGTTTTGCTGCCAGGCGGAGACCATCATCCGCACGATATCGGGCATGGTGTAGCGCGCTTGCCAGCCGAGACGATCGCTGGCCTTGCTGGGATCGGCAGAGCTGATGGCGATGTCGGTAGGACGCAGCAGGCTAGCATCGGTCACCACGCGATCGCGCCAGTCGATACCGATACTCGCAAAGGCTTGTTCGACGAAAGCTTTGAGGCTGTAGGAAGCGCCGGTAGCAATCACGTAATCGTCAGGTTCTGGTTGCAGCAACATCCGGTGCATGGCATCGACATAGTCCGGTGCCCACCCCCAGTCGCGCTGGATTGAGAGATTGCCGAGATGGAGTTGTTCGACGCTGCCGCTGGCAATGCGGCTGACAGCAGAGACGATCTTCTGAGTCACGAAGCGGGCTGGGCGCAACGGCGAGTCGTGGTTGAAAAGAATGCCGGAGCAGGCAAAGAGCCCGTAGGCTTGGCGGTAGTTGGCGACAGTCCAGAAGGCGGTCGCTTTAGCAGTAGCGTAGGGACTAAGCGGCCGAAAAGGCGTGGTTTCCTTAGCAGCTAGGTCGCCCGTATCGCCAAAGCACTCGCTGGAGCCAGCGCTGTAGAAGGCAATCTTGGCACCAGTGAAGCGGATAGCTTCCAGGAGGTTGAGGGTGCCGATGGCAATGCTTTCGAGTGTTTCAACGGGCAGCTGAAACGAGAGACCGACGGAGCTTTGACCGGCGAGATTGTAGATTTCGTCCGGTTCAACTTTAGTAATGACTTGCAGGACGCTACGGAAGTCGGTGAGCGACATCGATTCGAGTTTAACTTGCTCTTTGATACCCAGGCGCACGAGGTTGCGGAAGCTCGAAACCTGGGCGTCGCGGGAGGTACCGCAGACAGCATAGCCGCGCGCGAGCAAGTGTTGGGCGAGGTACGCGCCGTCCTGACCGGAAATGCCGCAGATCAGGGCTGTTTTCAAAGTCACTTCCCTCCGTCAGTAGTTGCTGAGGCGTTGGCATGCGCGCAAATTTGGGAAATTTTATCACGCATGGTGTTCGCTCGCGGTGGCGATCGCAAGGATGCTCACCACACCAAACGCGCGCCGACCAGTGCCGTCCTCGGGGCGGTCTCTATCACCACCACCAATCGTGTGGGTAACCAACGCATCAGGTCAAGGAAACAGCCCGGACGTCCGCTGTCGAAACCGAGTTCGAAGAAGAAGCAATCGCCGATGCGCACGCCAGCAACCCTGCAGCGATCGCACCCCGCAATGCCTCCTTAAGCGGCGCGTCCGGCAGCACCACCGACACGCTGCTGAGATTCGAGAGCGGCGCGTCTCGGTTTTTTCGAGAGATGGTTATGGCGAGGTTGCACCGAACTCATCCTGGAAGTTACTACCCGCAGCGTTGCGTTCTACCTGCACGACAAGCTGCAAGTCTACCGCCGCCAGGGCGTTCGAGAATACGTAGTGTGTCGTGTCGGCGGTTGCGAACTGGACTGTTTTTCTGGCGCGCCGGCGATCGCGTGCGACTAGCGCCACATGTCAGCGGCACTTAACGCAGCGGTATTATTGCAGGACTGTGGCTGGACGACGCAGCGCAGCTAGCTAGCACCTGGCGCAAGTGCTGGACGCGATTCGGGAAGGAGCGCGGCAGCAGCTTACCGGGCGTTAGGGGCGCTTTTGACCGAGCATCCCCTGGCATCGCAAACGGTTGCTCGCCGAGAAAAGAGACAGCGGCACTATGAGATAAGTGCATCTTAGATAAATAGTAAAGATAGTAAGACTGCTGGTAGTGCAACCAGCGCGATCGCGACCGGCGAGCGCTGAAGCTGCCAAAGACTTCCGCGTTTGTTCGCCCCATGCACGACAGCTTGCCCGCTCGCCATAACGATCCTTA
Source organism: Rubidibacter lacunae KORDI 51-2 (assembly GCF_000473895.1). Classification (NCBI taxonomy): domain Bacteria; kingdom Bacillati; phylum Cyanobacteriota; class Cyanophyceae; order Chroococcales; family Aphanothecaceae; genus Rubidibacter; species Rubidibacter lacunae. The sequence continues at coordinate 93,559 of NZ_ASSJ01000017.1, forward strand.
CGATTGGTTGCCCCCAGCACTGGAGACAATTCGCCGCGCCCACTGGCATCGGTCGGTACAGCCCCTGCAGGGGCGGCCGGGTCCTCGCGTGCACCTCAACGGACGAACGCAGATCAACTTTGCCAGCAACGACTACCTCGGTCTGGCCGGCGACGAGCGGTTGGTGCAGGCCGCGATCGCCGCAACGCAAGAATTTGGCACGGGCAGCACCGGCTCGCGGTTGTTAAGCGGTCATCGAGAGCTCCACCGGGAACTCGAGCGGGCGCTCGCCGAGCTCAAGCAAACCGACGACGCGATCGTCTTCAGCTCGGGATATCTCGCCAACCTCGGCACAATTGCCGCCCTAGTTGGACCGCGCGATCTGATTCTGTCGGACCAATATAACCACTCCAGCCTGCAAGCCGGCGCGCGCTTGAGCGGTGCGACGCTCGTTAGCTACCGTCACGGCGATCCAGCTGACCTCACCGCACGTTTGCAGGAACACCGCGATCGCGCCCGCCGCTGCCTGATCGCCACCGATAGCGTTTTCAGCATGGATGGAGACCTTTGCCCGCTGCCTGATATTCTCGAACTCGCCGACGCGTGGGACTGCATGGTGGCGATCGACGACGCCCACGCCACCGGTATTCTCGGCACCACTGGCGCTGGCTGTGCCGAGCATTTTGGCTGCCGCGATCGCCCGCTGATTCAAATCGGTACTCTCAGCAAAGCCCTGGGCAGCTTGGGCGGTTACGTAGCGGGGTCGGCCGCGCTGGTCGATTTCCTTCGCAATCGCGCGTCGAGTTGGATTTACACTACAGCACTGTCGCCAGCGGACGCAGCAGCTGCCCTAGCTGCCCTATACGTCTTGAGGGCAGAACCGCAGCGCCGCGATCGCCTGTGGCAAAACACTGCCTGCTTGGCACGCGAACTGCATGGACTTGACATGCTGCCCTCAGAGTCACCGATCCGCTGTATCCGCCTCGCTCGTGCCGAAACTGCCCTCGCGCTCGCGCGCGACTTGCAAGCAGCGGGCATCTTTGCCCCGGCCATCCGGCCGCCCACCGTGCCGACCAGCCGCATCCGACTCTCGGTAATGGCAACCCATACGCCCGAGCAAATAAGCCAGGCAGGAACCCTATTGCGTAAGCTGTGCGCGGGTTCGTAACTTGCATACCGCTGGGCCCGTTCTCCAAGTTGCTTGCTCGGCACGAGCGCCAAGATCGGCAGCTCGACATCGGGGCATTGTCGGGGATGTGCCAGCAAAAACAATGGCGACCCCCCGCAGGACGATCGCCAGCCGTCGCGCGAACGCATCGCGACTAGATATCGACTTCGCTGAGCTCGCGGGTCAGATGGTCGAAGGGGCGATCCACAAAGCTCGTCTCTTCAATGCCGACGTCCGCTGCCATCTCTTTCACGATTTCTTTGAGAATCTGGATGCCGTAGACCGTCGGCGAGATCGGGACGCCCAAGGAATTGTATGTCTCTCGCAATCCCTGCAGTACCCGTTCGTCGAGGACGTTCGTGTCACCTGCCACTAACGCGTAGCTGGCATACCGGAGGTAATAATCCATGTCGCGCAGGCACGCCGAGAAACGGCGCGTCGTGTAAGCATTCCCCCCCGGACGGATGAGCTCGGGCTGCTCGTCGAACAACTGCGTCCCCGCCCGCCGTACGATCGCGGCCGCATTGCTGTTGATCAGGGCAGCGGTTCGAACGCGTGCCATCCCTGTATTGAAATAGGCTTTCAGGCTTTCGATCGCGGTGCGATCGAGATAGCGTCCCGCGATGTCATATGTTCCAATTAGGTTCGTTACGGCATCCCGCATCTTGGCTTCGCTCCCAACAGTGTTTTCTTCTGTACTTTTAAAGCAGCAAACAGCTTTCCACATTATCCCCGATCGCGCGGCCTGCTGCGGAACAGTAATTGCAGCAGGCAATTGCGATCGCCATCGCCTAACTTCTGTAGCGCCGGATACAAAAAAACTGCCGAGGCACTCTCTAGGATGAGTCGAGTATTGTCCAGAGACCCCGCAACAAGGAGCCACTATGCCTCAGACCCCTCAAGAAGTCCTGCAGATGATCCAGGACCAAGACATCAAGATGATCGACTTAAAATTTGTCGATTTACCCGGCATGTGGCAGCACTGCTCGTTCTATCGGACGCAGATTGATGAAGCGTCTTTTGTTGACGGCGTCCCCTTTGACGGATCCAGTATCCGGGGCTGGAAGTCAATTAACGAATCCGACATGGCGATGGTGCCAGATCCGAACACGGCGTGGATCGACCCTTTCATGAAGGAACCTACGCTGAGCATGATCTGCAGCATTCAAGAACCGCGGACCGGCCAGCCCTACGATCGCGACCCGCGTACGATTGCTGCAAAGGCAATGCAGTATCTGGCGAGCACGGGCATCGGCGATGAGGCTTACTTCGGTCCCGAGCCCGAATTCTTTGTATTCGACGGCGTGCGCTTCGACCAAGCCGAGAACAAAAGCTATTATTATGTCGACAGCATTGAAGGGCGATGGAACTCCGGTCGCGAGGAAGCCGACGGCAACCTCGGTTATAAGCCGCGCTACAAAGAAGGTTACTTTCCCGTAGGTCCTGCCGATTCCATGCAGGACCTTCGCACCGAAATGTTGCTGACGATGGCGCAATGCGGCGTTCCGATCGAAAAGCACCACCACGAAGTTGCCACGGGCGGTCAAGGCGAACTGGGTTTTCGTTTTGTGCCCTTGGTGCAGGCAGCAGACTATATGCTGACCTATAAGTACGTTATCCGCAACGTCGCGAAGAAGCACGGCAAGACCGTCACCTTCATGCCCAAGCCGCTCTTCAACGACAACGGCTCTGGCATGCACACTCACCAATCGATCTGGAAAGGTGGCAAGCCGCTGTTCTTCGAAGCAGGCACCTACGCAAACCTCAGCACGCTGGCGAAACACTACATTGGCGGCATCTTGCGCCACGCCCCGGCACTGCTGGCGTTCACCAACCCGACAACTAATTCCTACAAGCGTCTGGTTCCCGGCTTCGAGGCACCAGTAAACTTAGCCTACTCTCAGGGCAACCGCTCGGCATCGATCCGCGTGCCGATCACGGGCATGAATCCGAAGGCCAAGCGCATCGAGTTTCGCTGCCCCGATGCAACCTGCAATCCGTACCTGGCGTTTGCAGCCATGCTCTGCGCGGGTCTCGACGGCATTATGAACCAGATCGATCCTGGTTCGTCCCTCGATGTCGACATCTACGACCTCAGCCCCGAGGAGTTGAGCAAGATTCCCTCGACACCGGGCTCCCTGGAGAAAGCTCTGGAAGCTCTGGAGAGCGATCGCGAGTTTTTGACGACGTCGGGCGTATTCTCCGAGGACTTCATCGACAACTGGATTGGCTACAAGCTTGACAATGAAGTCAACCCGATGCGTTTGCGCCCGCATCCCTACGAGTTTGCCCTCTACTACGACGCCTAAACCACACGCAAGGACCGCGATCGTCCCTCCGGAACGACTTCAACTCGACTCCGAGTGGCGCGATCGCGCACCAACCTCCAAGCCTACAAAGCCATCCCTGCAGCATCTCAGTCCTATTTGATACCCGCCTTCCATTAGCATGCAAAAGCTCGCAACCAATCCGACACTACTTTCCCGAGTATCTTGTTACGGTGCCAGCGATGGCTCTCCTGCGAGAGTGCGCACCTCGGTAGTTGCCGAACCAGTTTCGCCAGTCCGGTCGGGACTTTCTCGGTAGCTATAGGGTGTACCAAATGGCGATTGATGAGGTGTTGGGGAGTCCGATGACGGGCTATGGGTCTTGCCGAACCGGCCGCGGATGCATCCTCGGAGCAGTCTGTCAAAACTTGCAAGCAACACAGCAGCAACCGTTATCGGTTCCCGTCCCGAAGTTCGCTACACTGGCTTCATCCTGATTGCTGGCATGGCGAGCGCTCAAAACCAAGTCATGATCTTACTTTTGTCGCGCGGACGTTACTGGTTACTGCAATTCCTTCTCGGTGGTGCATTCGTTTTTGCCGCTGCCGCACAGCTACCCGCGCAAACACCGAATTCTGTCAGTAGAACCGACGAAACCGGTGGTTCTATAACCGTTCGCTCCGACATCCAGGAAGCCAACTCCGAAACCGGCATCATCACTGCTCGTGGGAACGTACAAATCAGCTACCCCGAGCGGCAGCTGGAAGCGACTGCAGCCCAAGTGCAGTTTTATCAAAACGAACGCCGGCTCGTTCTCAGCGGCAATGTCTACGTCCTGCAAGACGGCAATAGCATCCGTGCTGAGGTCATTACGTACCTCATTGACGAAGGTCGCATCATTGCCAGCCCAGAGGATCTCAGTCAAGTCGAATCCACCTATATCGTTACTGAAGAGCAGGCGATCGCTCCAGCCGATGGAGCCAACGCGGGCAAAGTCGATACGGGCGATACCAACACAGCGACTTCCGATGATAGCCCGCCTCGGGTTCCTAACCCGACTGTGCCATCATTGGAGTCTATTCAGGACCCAACCGCTAACTAGCCCACCGCGCGTAACAACTGCGTGCCGTCTTCTGGCTCGCGAATGCCATTAATTTCGTATGACGCTTAACAGGTAATAGAGCGAGGCACCAAGCGTGGGGCTGACCCTCAAAAACGTTCTCAAAGCCTATAACAAACGCGTGGTTGTCAATCGCGCCAGCCTGACCGTTGCCCCCGGCGAGATCGTCGGTCTGCTCGGACCCAATGGCGCAGGTAAGACAACGACCTTCTACCTTGCTACCGGCATTGTCAAGCCCGATGAAGGTTCGGTGTGGCTGCACGATACCAACATCACCGATTTGCCACTCCATTGCCGGGCTCGTCTCGGACTGGGATATCTGCCCCAGCAGCCCAGCATCTTCCGCCACCTGAGCGTTCGAGACAATCTGCGCCTTGTTATCGAACACGGAGGACTTAACGATCGCACGGCTGCGATCCGCCTGCAGCAACTGCTAGACGATTTTCGCCTGCAAGTTGTCGCCGATACGCTTGCCGATCGCGTTTCCGGAGGCGAACGGCGGCGCACTGAACTGGCTCGCGCTCTCGCTGTCGGGCTCGAAGGGCCGAAGTTTTTGCTTCTCGACGAGCCTTTTGCCGGGATCGATCCGATCGCCATGAACGAGATTCAGTCCATCGTGCGGGAGCTCCGCGATCGCCAGTTGGGGATTTTAATCACCGACCACAACGTGCGCGAAACGCTAGGAATCGTGGATCGCGCCTACATCCTGCGCGATGGCGAGCTTTTTGCATCGGGGGCTCCCCAGGAGCTTTACGACAACCCACTTGTCCGGCAGTACTACCTCGGGGAGAAATTTCAACTCTAGGCATCCGCTCCCAAACGCTAGCCTTCCCTCCAAACTGCACGTTCCTGACTGTTTTCCGCCGGGTGTTGCCGCCCGCCATACCTGCATGGGCACCGTTATTGCAACTTCTACCAAATCCAGACGCCTAGGCTCGCGATTTCGAATCTCCGTCTTGGACCGCTACATTGCTCGCGAACTCGTGATGCCATTTCTATTTGGTGTCGGGGCCTTTACGTCTGTCGGCATCGCAATCGGCTCGGTCTTCGAGCTCGTAAGCTTGGTTGCCGAATCGGGATTATCGCTGTGGGTGGCAGCTCGCATTTTTGTCTTGCGGATGCCCCAGTTCCTGGCCTACTCCTTCCCCATGGCAACCTTGCTTTCGGCTCTGATTACCTACAGCCGCATGGCGAGCGACAGCGAAGTCGTCGCTCTCCGCAGCGCGGGGATTAGCATCTACCGACTGGTTGCCCCGGCGCTCGCCTTCAGTTTAGCCGTCACCGGTGCGACTTTTGTCTTTAACGAATTCGTAGTCCCCGCTGCCAACTATGAGGCATCGATCGCCCTAGAACGCGCTCTCGGTCGGGAAAAGCCGCCGTTCAGGCAAGAGAACATTCTCTACACCGAGTACGATGACGTACGGGACCCCGGCGGTCACAAGCGTGATGTCCTCGTGCGCCTATTTTATGCCGAACAGTTCGATGGCGATCTCATGCACGATCTGGTCGTGATCGACCGTTCGCACGAAGGCATCAACCAGATCGTTGATGCCACCTCCGCAACCTGGAACCCGCAAAAAAACTCGTGGGATTTTTATGACGGTACGCTTTATGCCGTAAATTCCGATGCATCGCTTCGCAATGTCGTGCGTTTCGACCACCAAACGCTTAACTTGCCGCGTCAACCCTTCGACCTTGCCGAACGCGGTCGCGACTACGGTGAAATGAACATCCTCCAATCCCGTGAATACCTCAACACTATCCGAGAAGGCGGCAGCGAACGCAGAGTTCGCAAACTGCGCGTCCGCATTCAGCAAAAGATCGCGTTTCCGTTCATTTGCTTAGTTTTTGGGGTCGTTGGAGCAGCACTTGGCACTAATCCTCACCGTACGGGGCGCGCGACGGGTTTTGGGATCAGCATTATCGTCATTTTTACTTATTATTTAACGTCATTTGTTACTGGGGCAATGGGTCAGCTCGGAATTTTGACGCCCTTATCGTCTGCATGGATTCCTAATGTTTTGGGGCTTGGTATTGGTGGCTGGCTACTTCTGCGTGCGTCTCGCTAGCACTGCAATTTGTGTTGGAGCTCGGCAATAAATTTCAGTCCACTCCACAGCGAGCTAAGCAATCGCCATACCGAAGTCAACTGTGATGCTGCTCTACACTCTGCATCGAGGGCGTTTATGCGTTCAGCCCAGGTAAGGACTGAACGACATACAAAAGAGCATTGAGCTAGAAAGAAGCATTGAGCTTTAGGCACCCCTGCGCTTGGGCTTGCCACTGACTGCTGGATATGGCCGCCGATCCGGTTGCTTCTATGCCTTACTGCGCTATGTCAAAATAACGAACTCGACATCTAGCATAATTCCTTCAGCAAGATATAGCTGGACGGGAGTAATTCTCGTTTCATGCTGATTAGAAATATCCAAATTTACTGGGAGAACCGTGGTTTTAACTTCGATCCACACTACGAAAACTTTAAAAACACGATGAATTGGAAACAATGCCAAATCGAGCTAAGATAATTCTAAATTCACGATCGGTGTTGGGAGGCTATTTAAAAGGGGTCCAGCCGGGCATCAAACCCCCAGAGTAACTCGCAGAAAATCCCACAAAATCCTAATTTCTCGTCGCGAAGCCTATGCCCAATTTCGCGCAGCTCGACTTTTCAAACGGCTTCTAAGGAGAAACATTCATAATGAATCCAAATCGCATCCGCAAACTCATTTTGGGAACGCAGTTCTCTTATATCGACTTTATCATTCCTTTACTCCTAGCTGGGTCAATTCTACTGTTGGCACCGATAGCAGCAGATTGTGAATTCAACACCGATGAAGGCATCAACTTAATGAAGGCAGTGTTATATGGACAAGGTTTTGCACTCTATCAAGATATTTGGAACGACCAACCCCCAGTTTTTACAATCGCCCTGTCATTCTGGATGTCACTGTTCGGAAATACCCTTGTCAGCGCGCGGCTGATGACGTGGGCACTCAGTTTCTTATCGATCTTTTCTTTTTATCAATTAATACGACTGCAATTCGGTCGGATGTCTGCATTTTTTGGCGCATTATTTCTGATAAATTCATATCAATTTGTTGATTTAAGTGTCTCGGTTATGATCGGACTGCCGGCCATTGCCCTGATGTTGTTCGTGGTTTATTTACTTGTTTCAAGTCACTCTGCGTTTACACACAAAGGTCAGCAAACTAGAAGGCTGGCTGCTGGTTTCGTGTTGGCACTTTCTCTTCAGACGAAGCTATTTGTATCTTTCCTGATGCCAATTATTCTTATTTTAGTACTTCCACTTGGGAGGAACTTCCGAATCCAGGTAGACAGAAAGTCACTATCGCAGCTGTTGCAATTTTTCTTGCTAGTACTCTCGACTTACATATTTATCAGCTTGACCTCTCAATCGCTCAATAGCTACGATCAGCTAGTAGCAACACACGTTTCTGCACGAGAGGTTCTTGGGTATCAACATAAAACGCTTTTCTTTATGCTCCGCAAGGGATGGTTGAATGATTACTATTTATATATTCTTGCCGGATTAGGGTGTTTTTTCGCCGTTCGTTCGTGGAAGCTATTTACGTTAGTTCCTATCGTTTGGATCCTAGGCTTCCTAGTTACTTTCTACAATCATTATCCCGTTCGATTGCATTACTACACGTTACTTGCAATCCCGATGTCTTGGCTGGCGGCAATGGCAGTTTATCATTCAACCGTCATGATTTCGAACTACATCGCAAATAGATTTGCAGCCAGCAATAATGACAGAAGTACAATCGTGACATCTAAATCGGACCGGCTTTATGGATACTTGTTCAATGTTCTAGCGTCCCTTACTGTTTTGCTGACAATTTATAGCATATCACTCGAAATTCACCGTTCAGTTGTTTATCAACACTCGTTCTGCGAACAACCAATAGATGCAGAAATTGTTTCCCGTCTTCGGGAATACCCGAAGGGTGTAGATCGGAGTTGGCTTCTCACAGATCGACCGATCTATGCTTTCTACGCAGGATTATTGCTACCACCAGAAACAGCTGTTTTTTCTCAGAAACGTATCTCAGTCGGCTCTCTTGACAGCAAAGAAATCATAAGAATATTAGAAGAATACAAGCCAGAACAAGTGTTGATTGGGCGCTTCAAAGAGCTACTTTTAAATGACTACTATTTCCAGAAATATCTCCAGGATAATTACTTAAAAACCCCAATCGGAGAGGAGCTAGAGTACTATACTAGAGTCGATCGACGATCGGATCGAGGAATTCGTAATGAGCGGTACTTGTAAGCGGCACGGATAGTAGTTCTTCGACTCAGTCGATGCGGAGGCTGTCGAAATATTTTTTGAACATGTTATTTTTAGTTCATTTAATTTTGCCGTCTCTTTTGCAGGGTTGAGAGTGGGAGAATTGTCACCGATCTCGGTTTCGTTGCCGCTGTCTTTGCAATGTATGGGGTTGATGGCAACTAAGTTTAGTGGCAGTTTGACTCTGGGTCGTCCACCTATGAAGCATTCGAGGTGTGCCTCTGACGCCGCATTTAGAACCTGTTCCCTTAGACAGGCGCGCTCTTGATACATCCTCCCTTTGCATCACGGTAGACTCGAACCCAGGGCCCTGACCCTTCAGACCTAAAGTTACTCTTTGATATAGCAACCGAGAGTTACCTTAAAACGTAAGTTGACCTAATAGTTGGAGATCCATCAGTGCCTTTCGTCTGAGATAAATGTCAGTTGAAAGGTTTAACGCAAATGCTCTCCGCATTGGCTGGACTGGAGTCTGAGCGTCAGTCCGCTTAAGGGTCGACGAGATGGCTGAGCTGTCGGCACCGAGGATACATGGTGACTTTGCCGACCGAGATTAGGGGAGTTACCAACCGCCTATTTTCGGGTGCTTCATCCGTTGAACCTGGATCTTCTCTGGAGCACCATCTGCCTCTGGGTGACATGAAAAACATTCGCTTGTTAATTTCCTGGCCATCTCCTTAATCTCTTGGCCCTCTCCTTGCTTATGAAGGAGAGGGCGGGAGTGAGGTTGGCAGCAAGCGATCGCGCCCTGCAACCGAAGCGTGCTTATACTTCGTCGAGAGCGACGATGCCGGGCAGTTCCTTGCCTTCGAGCAGCTCCAAACTGGCGCCGCCGCCAGTGGAGATGTGGCTCATCTTGTCCGCTACGCCGACTTTCTCGACTGCTGCAACCGAGTCGCCGCCGCCGATGATCGTCGTTACGCCCTGGCCGGTGAGCTCGGACAACGTGCGGGCGATCGCCTCCGTACCCTTTGCAAACCGATCGAACTCGAACACGCCCATCGGTCCGTTCCAAATGACAGCTTTGCAGTCGGCAAGCCCGGCTTGGAACGCCTCGATCGAGGCGGGACCGATATCTAGACCCATCCAGCCATCAGGGATATTTTCGACCGCAACGGTTTTGGCGTTGGCATCGGCAGAAAAGTTATCGGAGATCGCCACATCCGTCGGCAGCAGCAGCGCGACGCCGCGCTCCTTGGCTTTGATTTCCAAAGACTTGGCGAGTTCGAGCTTGTCTTCCTCAACCAAAGACTTGCCGACGCTAATGCCGCGAGCTTTGTAAAAGGTGAAGATCATGCCGCCGCCGAGCAGCAGTTTGTCTACTTTATCCAACAGCGTTTCGATAACGCCGATTTTGCTAGACACCTTGGAGCCACCGACGATCGCCGCCAGCGGACGCTGAGGATCGTCGATTGCACCTTTGAGGAACGTCAGCTCTTTTTCGATCAGATAGCCGCCGACACTGGGGCTGAGATATTGGGTGACACCTTCAGTAGAGGCGTGAGCCCGGTGTGCTGTTCCAAAGGCATCGTTTACGTATACGTCTGCGTTGGCTGCCAGTTGCTTGGCAAACTCGGGATCGTTGGCTTCCTCTTCATTGTGGAAGCGGAGGTTCTCCAGCAGCGCTACCTGCCCGTTTTGAAGCGCGCCCACTTTTGCTGCCACGTCGGCACCAATGCAGTCGTCACACTTGACCACGTCTTGACCGAGCAATTCGCTCAAGCGAACGGCTACGGGCGTCAGGCGCAGATCTTCCTTGACCTTGCCCTTGGGACGGCCCATGTGGCTGCACAAAATGACCTTAGCTTGCTTTTTGATCAGGTCTTGAATCGTCGGCAGAGCGGCGCGGATGCGCGTATCGTCAGCGATCTTACCGGTGTCGTCAGTAGGGACGTTGAAATCGACCCGAACGAGCACGCGCTTGCCCGCCAAGTCCGATTCGGTTAAGTTTGCTAGCGTTTTCTTAGCCACAGCCTAGTTTCCTCCGCGTTGCGTCTGCTCGTGCCCGAGTGCCCCCGATCGCCTGCCAACACCCCGCGGTCGGGTGGTCTCGAAACGGGCAGTCGGCTGCAGATGCGATTCGGGATCGGACTCTGCCGATTGTACCGTCGCACGGCCCGCCGGGGATCCCCGTCCCGAGGCGATCGCGTTTGTCTACTCCCTCGACCAATGCTGTCGCGGGAAATGCTAGCGAGCGTAGGAATTGCGAGCCGAGCGGCGGCGGCGGGCGGCCCGCCGTGTATCGCGCGGGGGAAACTCTTCCGCAAGATCTGCACTCACTTGCTCGAACGAGAGATGCTGCAGCTGCGGGTAATCGCCCACCCACAGGGGGATTTCAGGCAAATAAACATCGGTGTGCTTGACAATGCGGCTGAGATCGGATCGCGAAGACAGCAGTAACATTTCAGCATCCTGACCGCGCCGGATGAGCTTGTGCTCGCGACGCAAAGGAGCTTGAAGTTGAGTTGAAAATCCGGACTCGTCGCCGACTTCGAGGTTGATACAGCGTTCGCGGTTCTCGACGATGACGAGATTGCCTTGTTCGTCGACGGTTTCCTCAACGCCAATCAACTCCTCCGTCACGAACGCATCCATAACGCGCCCGCGCCAGAAACCGCAATACGGTATCCGCCGAAATTCGGAATTACGCCACGTTGCTTGTGCGACTGGTGCCCACAGCCAGTAGAGCCCGGCTACAAAAATAAAAATCGACAGCGCGCCGTCCCCACCGGGTTCGAACATAACCTTCCCAACTATCAGCAGGATCAATACCGTTACGAAGGCAATCAACAGACGACGCAATAAATCCGTCCAATCGCCCCAGTAGTGGCGGTACTGCACGGCAGTTGCCGTTAGCGGAACGAGTTCCTCAAATTTGGCACGGGTCAGCGGTACGAGCATGAGCGGCACTGGGCGGCTGGGCGGACAAAGGGCGAACAAGCGATCGCGGGACGGTAGTCCTCAAAATCAAACTCAGTATCTGGTATGGCGGTCGTTGCGAAGGTTGCAGTAACGCGCGGGATTTGCGCGGGTAGCAACAAATGTGGCAATTGCAACACCCGAAAACCCGAACGGAAGGGTCGTTCGGGTTAGTTCCTGGAGTTGCTCAAAGCAACTTCTCGAGGCCGTAGACGAGTGACTTTAGCTCCGTAACCTTGCGAATCGATAGCAATACCCCGGGCATGAAGGCCGCACGATCGGTCGTGTCGTGACGTAAGGTATAAATTTGTCCCGGTGCCCCGATGATGATTTCTTGATGGGCAATCAATCCGGGCAAGCGTACGCTGTGGAGCCGCACGTTGTCGCCAGCGAGCGCCCCGCGAGCGCCGGGTAGAATTTCGCGTTCGTTGACGACAGAGGGATTGTAGGTCTTTCCAAAACCAGAGAGCATTTGTGCGGTTTTGATCGCCGTTCCGCTCGGCGCGTCGGCTTTGCGATCGTGGTGCAGCTCGACGATCTCGATATGATCGAAATAACATGCGGCGCGGACTGCAGCTTCCTGCATTAAAACAACGCCGATGGAGAAGTTCGGAGCCACGATCGCGCCCGTGCTGGCTTTCTCGGCAAAGTCGCTGAGTTCGGACAACTGCTCGTCGCTCAGGCCGGTTGTACCGACGACCGGACGGACGCCATAGGCAAGGGCAGCACGGACATTTTCAAAAACGCCGTCGGGGTGAGTGAAATCCACCATCACGCCTTGGATCGGCTGCTGTGTTGCCAGCACGAGCGTGCCTTGCAAGTCGTTCAAGATCGGCACTTCAAGCGGACCGCAACCTGCTACTTCACCTGAATCCTGCCCGAGAACACTGGGTGCGAGATCCACCGCCCCCACTAACATCATGTCCTCGGCCTGGGCGATCGCCTTGACGACTTCGCGCCCCATCTTGCCGGCCGCGCCGTTGACGACGACGGGAATCGGCGATCGATCGCTCATGGATAGCCTCTCTAGATACACACCTAAGGGTATTTTGGAGCATTCTGACACACCCCAGATGGCGATCGCCACGCGCAAGAACGCCGTTGTCCCGTATCTTCGGATGCAGTAAGGAACTGGGTTGGCGCTCCCTTGCCGAGTTCAAAACACGGTATAAATGTTGACCTCATGCATGCAGGCAAAACTTCATGGTTCCCCCGGTCGTGCGCCAGACACCGTCGAAAAAAAAATTGATATTCGCGTTGCCGCTTTGACGTTCGTTGGCAGTGTCTGTGGGATGGCAATTTTCACTCTGGTTGAGACAACCTCCTTCCCAGAGGCCATTGTTAGAAAAAGCGAGCTGTCTTGTCTGAATTGGCTACTGCTATAAAAGCGAGCTTACCAGCACAATGGAATGTTCGGGCAGACCAAACCTACTCAACAGAAACTTCGAGTTGCTGCTTGTCCGGAAATCTCTCGCGCAGCAATCGAATGATCTCCACCGTTTCCTCGAAGAAAATCGTGTCGCCGCGCTGCTGAAAGCGTTCAGCTGCCCGTCGAAAATCGTCCACTGCTCCGTCAATATCTCCGAGTTCGGCAAGAGCGATCCCGCGATTGTAGTAAGCCTCAGCGTAGTCCGGCTGTAGGGCGATCGCGCGATCGAAGTCCGCAAGTGCCAAACTCATTTGCCCGAGTTCTTGATAAATCAGCCCGCGGTTGCTGTAAGCGAAAACGTCATTGACATTGCGCTCGATCGCGGCAGTGAAGTCCACAATCGCGGCTTCGGGCTGACCGAGTTGGCGGTGGACGAGCCCTCGGTTGTTATAGGCAAACACGAGTTGAGGATTGAGGTCGAGAGCGGCGTCGAAGTCGGCGAGGGCGCGTTCGAAGTCGCCCAACTCGGCGTAGGCAACACCGCGATCGAAATACGTCGCCGCGCGATCTGGCCGCAGCTCGATCGCCTGGGTCCAGGTCGCGATTGCCGCAGAATAATCCTGCTGGTGGTAACGCTCCTGAGCCCAAACGACTAATTTGTCGGCTGAAGGTCCCGAACTCCTGTGGAGCGCCGCAACCGCAATTGCCGCAGACCCCGCCAAAACGATCAGTGCGGCAGGCAGGAGTTTATTGCGTTGCTTGCTAGATTTCTTATCTGCGGCCAGTTGATTGCCGCCCAGGCTCGCCAATCCCATATCGCGCTGTTCTCAAATTCTCTCGCATGCTCCAGATAACGCCCGGCATGGAACGTCTGGAGACGGGAATCGCAACCGCCCTGGGAGCGCAGTTGCCGGTGTTGCTGCGGAGGCTGCAACTTTATAGGTGAGATCGTGCCTTAACCATTACTGCGGTGTCGCGGGCTGGGCTCGAGCGTTCTTTCTCTAGCCAGATTCTAGCGCGATTTTCTGAGGTCGCGGGCGGCGAATCCCCCATGCGGACAGGATCTCAAGCAAGGTCTCGTTGCCCTATTGAAAATCTGAGAAATTCTGAAAATTTATTGGTACTGATATTGCCAGCGTTTTTTCGCGCGCGATCGCAGAATAGACCAACACCTTGGAGCGAGCATTCGCCAAAGGGATCGCGCGCGAACGGTCACCAAGCTGGCGCGCATTTGCGATCCTGCAGCAATTTGGAGTGAAGAGAAGCTGAGTGGGGAGGAGTGCGGAAATTACGGTGAATTTACGTTCGATTCGACATTGCCAGCATCGGAAAGGCGGCGCAATCTAGATTCACTAAGTTCGATGGGGTTCCGGCATACTCTTTTTCGCTCTCACTCCTCGAGCACAGGCGCGCGTCCGAGTGACGCCCAGGGTGGCACTGGCTTTTGATAATTCTGCGCTGGCGAGCTTCTTGTTGGAGAACCTTGCCATTCCATTTGATACCAATTTGCAGAATGCCTAGGACAGATTGTGTAAGCGAGCCCCGGGAGTAAAAGTTCCCGAGCTGCCATTTGTCGCAGCACTTCCTAGAGTTGGTATGAGTCAATCCAGTTCGCCCGCCGCCGCCATTGGGAAAATCCCATCTCTTCACAATGACGCTGTGCAGATTTGATTGGTCAGCTCGCAACTAGTTGAGCGCATCCCCGATTGGCAAGTATCTGCCGCCTGCTTGTATAAGCTGCCCTTTCTGAGTGCTGCAGCAAGTTCCCGTGCAGGCGCGCGCCCAACGCGGGAGTATGTCCAAAGGCAACTATTCAGATGTCTCACTAGGTCTCAGTGGCGTCGCGATCGAGTCACCCTTGCACTTAGGATGGCAATGCACTTTTAACTAACGGATGCTTTTCTTTAGGAAGCGGTGCCTATAGCGTTCCACGGTCCTTTCGCGAATTTCAACGTCTGTGACTCTTCTGATGAGAGTTTCCCCTCTCACCAGAGTTTCCTCGGGTCCTTGCCGCTACTTCTAGCATCCGTTACTCAAATTTATCAACTTGGTACGAGTGGCTCTGGAGCTGTGTATGCTTCCCCAGCTCATGCATTCCTCGTAATTCTCATTAGGCGATCGCCTCAACCAAAATCCAACGGGTCGACATCGATCGTCAAACTCACATCTGTCGGACAACACGCGCGTAATGGTTGCAAGTCGGGCAAGGCTTGGCGATCGCGCACCTTCAGCAATACTTGCCAGCGATAGCGCCGAGCGATGCGCTCCACTGCTGCCGGTGCCGGACCCAACACTTCGTACCCGTTGAAGATATTGACGCGATCGCATTCAGCCGCCACCGTGGCAGCTGCCTTAGCAACGGCTGCAACCTCGACACCGCTCAGTTGCAGCAACACTAACTGCCCGAAGGGCGGATAGCGCAACGCTTTTCGTTGCTCCAGTTCCGCCAGAGCAAACCGCTTGTAAGCGCGATCGCGGACCGCCTGCACAACAGGATGCTCGGGCACGTAGGTTTGCACGATTGCTCGACCCGGTTCTTCGCCACGCCCCGTTCGCCCCACCACCTGTGTCAGCGTTTGGAAGGCTCGCTCTGCTGCTGCAAAGTCCGAGCGGAATAGTAACCCATCTGCCGCGATCGCTGCCACCAATGCGACCTGAGGCAAATCTAGCCCCTTGGTCAGCATCTGCGTCCCGACCAGCAAGTCTGCCTCGCCGCGCGCGAATTGCTCCAGCAATGTGCGATGCGCGCCCTTGGTCCGCGTCGTGTCGCTATCGAACCGCAAGCAGCGCAAATGAGGAAATAACGTCGCCACTTCACGGACAACCCGCTGCGTGCCGCTACCAAAATGCTTCAAAAACGGCGACTCGCATGCCGGGCAACGCGGCGGCTGCGCTTGAGAGAAATTGCAGTAATGGCAGCGCAGGCGAGCGCGCGCCCGTTCCGGACCCATACCATCGAAATCGTCTGACACCAATCCTGTGGCTATCGACTTTCCAACAGCCGGACTCGCTCCCCCAGCAGCTGCGAAGTGATACGACAGCGATACGTCGCACTGCGGACACATCATTACGTGTCCGCAGCTCCGACACGAAACAAATGTGCTGTGACAGCGACGCGGTACGAACAAAATTCCCCGACGATCGCGATCGCGCAGCGTTCGCATAGCCCCTTGTAACGCGTGACTGAAAAGAGAGCGATTGCCTCGCTCCAGCTCCTGCGTCATATCGACAACCTCCACTGCCGGAAACGATCGCGCTTGTACGCGCTCGGGCAACGAGAGGTAGAGCCGCGCCGGATCCTCTGCCCCAACAATGCAACTGTCGTGCCAAGTCGTCAGTGCTGGTGTTGCCGATCCCAAAATCAGCGGGCAACCCGCTGCCTCCGCCCGCCAGCGCGCCACGGTGCGTGCGTGATAGGTGGGAGCCGGTCGCGTTTGTTTGAAGCTGGTGTCGTGCTCCTCGTCCAGTACGATCGCCCCCAGGTTTGGCAAGGGGACGAAGACCGCAGATCGCGTCCCGATCGCCACCTGCGGCGTCCCGACCAGCAGCTGCCGCCATGTGTCGTAGCGTTCGCCCTCCGAGAGACCGCTGTGATAGGTACGCACCTGTTCCCCAAACCGCGCCCGGAAGCGATCGAGCAGCTGCGGCGTTAGCCCTATCTCCGGCACCAAAACTAGTGCCGATTTTCCCTGTGCCAATACCGGCGCGATCGCCTGCAAGTACACCTCCGTTTTCCCGGAGCCAGTCACCCCGTGCAGCAACACCTCCACAGATCCCTCGGCAGCCGCGATTGCTGCCAGCGCCCGTGCTTGGGCCGGTGTTAAGTCCTTCGGGCGATCTCGCGGTACCGCCGGTCCGTCGTCGCGGCGCAAGACTTCTTGCGATCGCACCGACACGCAGCCCTTGCGCGCCAGCGCCGTCACTGTAGACGTACTAGTGCAGCAAGTCCTCAGCAACGCGCTCAGCCACATCTGCCCGCCTGCACGGCGCAACACCTCGAGCACCTCGCTCTGTCGGGGCGTCAGCTCGGCGCGATCGTTCAGCCACAGCACGGCCTGTTGCTGCTTCGGTCGCGGCAGTTGTGGCGGCTCCAGATAACTTTCCAACCAACCCCGCTGTTGGAGCTCCCGCATCCCAAGCCGTCCGCTCTTGACTTGCTGCTGCACGTAGCGCGCGCTGTAGTCGTTGTCTTTCTGCGATCGCAAGAGTGCCAACACCGCCCGCGCTGGCTCGCTACAGTCCGAGTCATCCACCGTCGCGACCGCTTCGCGCCGCAGCCGCACCCGTCGTTGCGACTGTCTCAACAGTCCCGGTGGCAGCGCAAGTTCGATCGCGCTCGCCAGCGGCACGCGGTAGTATTCCGCTACTCGCTCTAATAGCGTCCAATAGGTCGGCGAGAAAAAACCCGAAGCAATGGTGTCGTCGATCGCGCGGATGCGCTGCGGGTCCAACTCTGGCGGCAGGGTGTTACTCAAGCGCACGGCAATCCCGCCCGTCAGACGATCGCGCAGGGGTACGCTCAGCACGTCGCCCGGTCGAACCTGCGCGCCTGGTGGCAAGCGATAGGTCAGTAAACCTTGCAACTCCGGGCAATTGACCAACACGTCCACCCATTGCTCCGCTTCACCAGCTCCTGCTGCTCCAGCGGCCCCTCCCCGCCCAGCAGCCGCTGACGTTCCACCTGGGAACTCTGCCATCGGCATCACCCCCGCGATCGCGCATTAACAACCGATGT
Organism: Rubidibacter lacunae KORDI 51-2; assembly: GCF_000473895.1. Classification (NCBI taxonomy): domain Bacteria; kingdom Bacillati; phylum Cyanobacteriota; class Cyanophyceae; order Chroococcales; family Aphanothecaceae; genus Rubidibacter; species Rubidibacter lacunae. The sequence goes on from NZ_ASSJ01000017.1 coordinate 111,431, forward strand.
TATCGAGCCCGCCAAACAAATCGAGCTGGGCAGACCCATTGCCGCGAGGATCGCTGCGGGCAGTCGGGGACTATCGGTTGGGGCGTTACGTACTACCGCTGGGGGATACAAAAATTCAAAATTGTATGTGATTCTAAAGCTAATGGAAAACATTTATACCACTGAGCTGCAGCCATTACCTATCGCCCGGCTCGATGTTTGGCGATCGTGGCTACAGAAACATTTCAACAGAATTGGTAAGTGATACTCTAGCGTGCGATGGGCAAGCTACTGAGACCCTACCGCGACGCTATTCGCGAACCTTCTCGCTGGTGTGGCGGGTTTCGCAACTCCATCAGACACCTGCCATAGTGCTACTGTTTCCTGAGCTACAACGCGATCGTCTTAAAACCATTAGCGTTACGACGTTATCAAGTAACTAGAGATAAATTACATCGACCTATGAGCGCAACTGAAGCGAGCCAAATCGATACTGCAATTGATAACCTTAATCCCCTCGACGCTATCCCCCAGAGTGGTGAGACTGCCGAGGGGGTCACGCTTGTAGATGCAAATTTTTCTAACGATATCGGTTTAGGTCGCTCGGGCAGCTATGGCAAGGACGATGACACTGTCGGCGCGTTTTTTAAAGAGATGGCGCGCTATCCCCTACTGAAGCCGGATGAAGAGGTGGAGCTGGCTCAGAGCGTCAAGCAGATGGTCGATATCGAGCAGCATCGGCTGGACTTGTGCGAGCAGCTCGGCCGCATCCCGAGTAAGACCGAGCTGGCGAAGTCTTTGGCGATCGCTCCGAAGGCACTGGATCGATGCTTGTATCGCGGTCGCAAGGCTAAGCACAAGATGATTCGCTCGAACTTGCGCCTCGTTGTGTCCATCGCCAAGCGCTACCTGAATCGCGGCGTACCGTTTTTGGATCTGATTCAAGAGGGTGCGATCGGCCTCAACCGCGCGACTGAGAAGTTCGATCCCAACAAAGGTTATAAGTTTTCGACCTATGCCTATTGGTGGATTCGCCAAGCCATCACGCGGACGATCGCCAACGACGCGCGGACAATTCGCTTGCCCATTCACATTGTCGAGAAGCTCAATAAGCTCAAAAAAGCTCAGCGGACCCTCAAGCAGAACCTGCAGCGCAACCCCAGCGAGCAAGAACTGGCGGACGAGCTCGAATTGACGCCGGTACAATTGCGCCAACTGCTCCAAATGCGCCGCCAGTCGCTGTCGCTCAACCACCGTGTTGGGAAAGGGGAAGATACCGAACTGCTGGAGTTGCTCGAAGATCACGAGCTGCGCCTCCCAGAAGAGCAGATGAATGAGGCGATGATGAGCCAGGAAGTGTCAGCCGTCCTTGACGAAGTCCTCACCGAGCGCGAGCGTGACGTCATCGCCATGCGCTACGGACTTACTACCTGTCAGCCCCACACGCTCGAAGAAGTAGGCACGATGTTCAACCTCTCACGCGAGCGCGTGCGACAAATCCAAAGCAAAGCCATGCGGAAGCTCCGCCGCCCCCAGGTTGCCCGACGCTTGCGGGGCTGGTTGACTTAGAGGGGGGTCTTTCAGATTCTGCAGGGTTCAACCCTGCACGATCGCGTCGCACAGACGGATCGAGAGAATCCTCGGCACGTCATCGGCGGCACTAGCACCGCTAAGGTCGTAAAGCCGGTGAGGGAGTGGGTTAGAATTGCTGCGAAACGACGCAGGCGGAACCCGGTATGACGACCCAGCAAGCTTTGTCGGCAGACTCCCCTTCAGCAGCAGACAGTGCGACGGCTGCCGAACTCGATCCCGAAACCTTTGCCACCCATGCCGAGGCGATCGAAACGGTCATCTACAGTCTGGACCAGGACAACTCAGCGATGGTCCATCGCAACGAGGACGGTTCGAGACTTTGGCGTTTTCGGTACGGGACAGTTGAAGTGTACGTTCAGTTAACCGGCGAAACAGATGACGACCTGTTTCTAGCGTGGTCGAAGGTGATGGATCTACCCGCTAACGACGACCCTCGCCTGCTCCGAAAATTATTGGAGATGAACTGGAGCGCAACCTTCGAGACGCGCTTCGGCATTTTCAACGAAGATATCGTTGTGTTGAGCAACCGCTCTGTTGCCGACCTGTCGCCCGGAGAGATCGCTCGCGCGATCGCTCTAGTTGCCTCGATTGCCGACGAGCACGACGAATCTCTTCAGGCCGAGTTTGGTGCGTCCGATCGCGCCGGCTCCTAACAAATCCCCGACTTGGCGCGTTTTGCCGTTTCTGGAGGCTCCGGGGGCGTTGCAGATGGCAGTCGATCTCTGGATGCTACAACGCTGTCGGGCTGGCGGTCCCTCGTGCTTGCGATTTTACGCTTGGTCGCCACCCGCACTGTCTTTGGGCTATCACCAACGGCGCTTCCCGGCTCGCTGGCACGCGTTGTCAGCAACGGGCGCATTCGATTTGCTCCGCCGACCTACCGGAGGACGGGCCGTCCTTCATGCAGGCGACTTGACCTACGCGATCGCGACAACCGGCGTTGCGGGTAAACGTTGGGAGGCGTACGCGATACTGTGCGAGTTTTTAGTGCGCGGCTGGCGATCGCTCGGGGTGAAGTTGAGCTACGGCGAAACCGGACGCGAATACACTAGCGTCCCAAATTGTTTCGCCACGGCAACGGGTGCCGACCTAACAACGGCAGATGGGTACAAACTGATCGGTAGCGCACAGTTGCGTCAAGGCGAAGCTATTTTGCAACATGGTTCGATGCGCCTGGAGATTTCACCCGAACTATGGAAGCAAGTGTTCGAGACGATCCCCCCGCGATCGCCGATCGCTTCGCTGCCTCGAAATCGCATCATCTGCACGTTAAAAAATGCGGCTCGCGAGTGTCTTGGCGTCGAGCTCGTTGAACAACCGCTGACAGCTGCAGAGTGGACAGAAGTTCGCAAGATTGCCCTACCGCCTCCATAACGCAGCAAACATTAGCCATGGTGGCAAACCGCCAACCGTACTCAATCCCTAGGCTCCGAGCTGAAGCTGGGGGCGACACGACCGCAACTATCATCGATTCTCTACACGAATCCATCCATTTGCGGGCGGGCATTTGGTGCTGATGGACTCTTGGGACGTGAGTTTGAGGGAGTCAATCGCTGAAACCTCTGTTGTGAAGAAGCCGGATACCCCGACGATTGAACTCCGGTCGCAATCAGCCTCTCAGTTGGGAAACGCCTCAATTAACGCATTAACCGGGGCTTAATGAGGATTGTTATTGCTCTAATGAGCTTGGGAAGGCACGGAGAAAGATTTTCGAAATCTTGCCCTCCATCGACAGGACCTCCTGTTCGGGACCGGCGTGGGTTTCACTGCCCTCGCCGCACTGTTCGTCCCCCGAAAGCTCCGCCAGCGCTAAATTATTGTTTACGTAAGCCTCATTCCCAGGTTGTTTCACTAGGTGCGTTGTGCAACTGAGAAAACCTGGAAACAGCTAAAGGGTTGGCGATGGAGAGCGATCTCCAAACCCAGTCTGGATTGCGGTGCGTCCCTAAGATTCTCGGGAGTAGGTTCCGACGTGCCCGTACGAGCCAGTACGGCAGCATGAAAAAACCTTAAGAAATCGAGAAGAATTGCACAATACGCGGAATACGACCGGACAGATGCGCCATGGGAAGTGATGTGGAATAAAACCGAATCACTGCCCGGCGAATCGAACTGGCGCGATCGGCTCTCAACACTCGACAGATCTGTTGGTCCGAACGCTAGTGTGAGAGATAAGTTAACTCACAGCAGGTAGACGGTGGAGCGGCCCGCAAACTGTCCGCCTCCATCTGGATCGAGTAGGATAACTTCGATATCTTGCTGTAGATGTTTAAGCAACTTAAGCCAGAAGCGTGAGGGTTAAACATGACTGACATCCGCGAACGTATTGAGGAAGAACTGAAGACTGCGCGTGCTGTCTGCGAATCAGACGGAGCAGATTCGCAAAACTGTGCGGTTGCTTGGGATAACGTCGAGGAGCTACAAGCTGAAGCATCGCACCAGCGCGAAGAGCCGAAGAAGAATTCACTCGAAGCATACTGCGACGACAACCCCGATGCAGCAGAGTGTCGCGTTTACGACGATTAGTGCGTGGCGGACGACTCCAAATTTCTAATTTTTTTGGGAGATGGAAGGGACGACTTGCAGTCGTCCTTTTTTTGCTTCCGAATCGCGTGGGGTTGCGCAACCGAACCCCACCAATGTCCGACGTCAGTGTCGGTCGCTGCCGTCGATGGGAGCGGCAGCCCCAAGCCAGGGGTTACAATCAAAAACCGTGCAGAAGGGAACGCATTTGAGGCTCGTGTTATGGGGGATTTGTGGTTCCGTCCGCTCGTATGGGCGGATTACCGGCTGGCGGTGTTGTTTACCGTCATCTTGCCTCTGGTACTGCTGCTTTGGTCGCTAATTCGAAACGCGATCGCCATGCAGAGCCTAATGCTGGTTTATTGGCGTGTGGCTAGTCTGCTGGCAATTTCGGTGTACCTATTGATCCCGGGCTGGCGGATTGGATTTTTGACTGGGTTGCTGGCACGCATCTTCATTCCGATTTCCCTGTGGTTCTGGGTCGATCTGAACGAGGAAATCGACGACCAGCCACCGCGCCCGCTGAAGCTGGCACTGACGGCATGGCGCTGGGCGGTAACGCTTTACTGTCTGCTTGGCGCGGCCATCACCCTACCCTTCGCAAACTGCATTTTCGGTTCTGAGCTCGCGTCACCCTACTGCCAGGTGTGGCGCGAGGCCCCGCTGCTTTACAAACAAATGTTGCACCCGAACCAGACGCCGGGTTTTCTGGGCTTCATCGGCGGCATCGGGCTCTTTTTCTACGGGTTATCACTGTTGTACTTTTTGGTTTTTCGCCTAACCAAAAGCGGTCGCACAGCCCTCGAAGATCGTTAACCCACCTTGCTATTGCATCCGAATCGGCATCTGGGTCCGCTCATTCTAAAGCCAAGGAATCCCAGTCCTGCAATCCCCACAGCTTTGAAGGCGATCGCGCGTGCCAAGGCTTAGCCAATACGCGCTCCAGACCAGCACATCGTGCCCTACGTCGGTTATTAGCAAGTGCCATTGCTGCGATAAGGGCGGGATTGCATCATCGTTCGCGATTGGGGGGAGGGCGTGTCGATCGGACCGGACAAGTTCTGCAAGTACATCATCTCGCTCAGGAACGTTAGGGGTTCTCGCGCCAGGGTCATCAGCACCACGGCAATCCGCGATCGCCCCCGCTTTAAACCATTAGGCTCGGCTTCCAGACGGCGACGGACGTTGTCGAATGGCAACCCTTTCAGTGCAGGAGACCAACTCAGCTCGCTTGGCGAGAAATTCGGCAGCATCCGAAAGGGGTAAAGGTTCCTGGCAGTAACGATCGAAAAATTCAAAAAAATCGCATGTGAAGCCCGTATGCTTTATACCTATTGAAGATCCGAATCGCAACTCAGGCGGAGCGCGGGCACATCTGCCCCGGGGACGGGGCGGTGATTGCAAGCTCCGATCGCGCCCGCTCTCCACCTTCGTCGTGGGATTTTAGTGCAGTTAGCTAGCGGCTCCGAGTTCTCGGTCAAACACAAGCTGCGCGACCCTCAAGCAGGGGCGGCCACGCGATCGCCGCTTGGTTGATAGTGCTGGAAGAGAGCGTTCGCCTCGAGATCGCCGAGTCGGAGGGCCGCAGCACATCCTTGGCGCGCTCCTTCTGTTGTTCGAATCGAGCTGGTGGAAACCATCCCGGGTGGCTGGAACATATCGATTTACTGCGTGGCGATCGCCTGGGTCCGCAAGTAAGCCAAGACGGAGCTCATCAGTAGAATGTAATTTAATTTCTAACAGCAAGTAGGCGCAACCCCTTCCTCGTATAGCGTGTTGCCTCAGGCACGCCTCTTGTCAGGATGACCCCCCGATGCTTCGAGGCAAGGCCGATCGAGCTCAGGTGCCGCCGATTCCACGAACGGCACCAGCCAATCCATAGCAACCGCGCCCGACTACCCGACCGACGCTGCTACTACATCTCCTCGTCAGACCTCCTCGTCATCAGCGCGATCGGCCGCAGACGGTTCGTTGATTTCCTCTTTAAAACCACGCAGCGTTTTGCCCAGGGCGCTGCCCATTTCCGGAATCTTCTTCGGACCGAAAATCAGCAGGGCAACGACGCCAACAATTGCGACTTCTGCCCAACCCAACCCAAACATGTGCGTTCTCCTGTCCCTGCGGTAATCTAGCCAACCGTAACAGTCCGTTGCCCGTGCCAACGGCAGTACATCCAGCCAGTATATCCTCAAGAAAAACCCCGAAGAAAAACCCGCTCTCATCAACATGGTGGAAACCCCGTCCTTGTCGCTCCGCAGCCAGCAGCATCCGCTGATTCGCAGCCTTGCCGACGCGATTGAGGCAATCTGGCGCGAACATCTGGAGCTAGCACCCTACGAGCTGCCTGGCGACCTCGGTTACGTGGAAGGTCGGCTGGACGGCGATCGCCTGACTATTGAAAACCGCTGCTTCCAGACATCGCAGTTTCGCAAATTACACCTGGAGTTGGCTCAGGTCGGACAAATGCTGGATATTTTGCACTGCGTGATGTTTCCGCGCCCGGAGTACCCATTGCCAATGTTCGGCTGCGACTTGGTGGGCGCTCGCGGTCAAATCGGTGCAGCGGTCGCGGACCTGTCCCCGGTGAGCGACGATCGCGCCTTGCCGACGGCCTACCGCGACGCTTTGCAACATTTGCCCCCTGAAATCTTCTCCCAACCGCGCGAACTGCCCCCGTGGGGTGACATCTTCTCGGAGTTTTGTGTCTTCGTTCGCCCTGCCGGTCCCCAAGAGGAAGCAAGATTTCTGCAGCGCGTGCGCTCGCTGCTGGAGATTCACTGCACTCAAGCTTCGAGATCGGAACCGGGAACGCCCGACCAACGCCGCACCAACTTTGCCGGCCAACAGCGCTATTGCCTACAGCAGCAGCAAAATGACAAAACGCGTCGCGTCCTTGAAAAAGCCTTCGGCGTCGAGTGGGCAGAAACCTACATAACGACCGTGCTATTCGACCTGCCGGTTGCATGAGTTCCCGCTTGACGGCAACGGCAAACTGGCAATCGCCCACCCCCACCACAACGCGAGCGATCGCGCCCGACAACATTCACCTGTGGCGCGTTGGCCTGACGCGATCGCCTGCCGAACTAGCTGCTTGTAACGCCCTCCTGTCACCGAACGAACGAAAACGACGCGATCGCCTGCGCGGAGAACCCTTGCAGCGCCGATTCGCGATCGCTCGCGGTATCTTGCGTTACCTGCTCGGGCGCTACCTTAAATGCCATCCGGCGGCTATACAGTTCGGGTACGGCGATCGAGGCAAACCCTATCTCGCCGAGCCCGCTGACGCACTACAGTTCAACCTCTCGCACTCCCACGAGCTAGCGCTTTATGCGATCGCCCCACCTACCTGTCGAGCGATCGGTATAGACGTGGAGCAGCTGCGGTCGCGCCCGAACGCCGATCGGCTCGCCCGCCGCTTCTTCTCCCCAAGGGAAGCCGACGCGATCGCCGCACTTGCCGGAACGCGACTCGATCGGGACTTCCTGCGGCTGTGGACGGCGAAGGAAGCCTATCTCAAAGCTACGGGAGCTGGGTTGCGTGGGGCGATCGAACAAGTAGAAGTCGATCTCAGCTCGCCGATCGGGCAAGCCCAGCTTCTGGGCGCGGACAACTGGACCTTACAGGAGTTGGCGCTCGGCAACAGCTACATCGGTGCGGTGGCGATACGCGATCGCGACTGGAAGTTCGCTTACTGGGATTTGGATCTTCGCGATCGAGCGGAAATCCTGCTAGTCGACTAGATTACGTCATCAGTTCGCGCCAGATGCCACCTGAAGGAGTTTCAGCACTAGTGGTTTTGGTAGCTAAGAGCACCCGAAACCCGACTCCGGCAGACAATTTGGCTCTGTACGATGACAGGTTCTACATGTGATACCAACTCTAGGAAGTTCCGCGACAGATGGCAGATTGGGATCCTTGACTCCTAGGAATTGTTTGCCTCATCTGTCGTAGGAATTGTGAAAATTGGTATGACTTGCCAAAGAATTATAAAGACTTGAGGGTTTAAAAACAGATAAAGCGCAATCAGATGGATGGCAATAGGGCAAAAGCAGGGAACGTCTAGACAACTTTCAGAAAGGAAGTCACGATGCGCTCGCGTTTCAGGCTTAAAGTTTTCAAACCAGCCCCTCACAACAAGTCCGGGGAATGACTCAGAATAACCAAACCCCTCCAAGCTAATAAGGTGGGGCTTTTGGTATCCGGTTAGGATAATATACCCACGGATTTTTTCATATGCTATGTTTCCGAACTTCTAGAGTCCTAAGTTCTAAGCTAGAGAATCAAAAAAATTAGGGTTGCATTACCCTGTTTGATAGGTGTTCAGGCTCTTTCGAGAGTTCAAAACCATTGTGGATCTAACCCCACTGGCTGATTGCTTCAGTATCCTTAAGCTTCGTCGTTGGCACAAGGTGGTAGAGGCGGAGATGAACCGCTCGCTCAATAAAATTTTTGAGACGCTAGCGAGCCTCAGACGTTAGGGCTGTCGGAGGCTTTCTCGTAGGGGCGATCGCGTCGGTCGGCATCTTCTGGAAGCGCTTTGGACGTGTCACCCGTCTCATCCGGCCGCGTCCGATGGTAGGCCCCTACGCTCGGGCGATTGCCTGCAGCGCTAGTGCTTTGTTTTGCATCATCCGGAAAATGTTGTAGAACCCATTGGCTCGCGACGGCGTCAGGCTCACCTGCAACCCAGTTTCCTCGATGAAGTCCGGCGTGACCTGAACAATTTCCTGCGGCGTCAGCCCGTTGAGACCCGACACGAGTAACGCCAGCAACCCTTTCACGAGTTGCGCGTCTGATGTGCCGCTATACATGACCTTGCCATCCTCTAGCACTGCGGTCACGTATACCTGTGACACGCAACCGGACACTTTATTTTCCGGAACCCGATCTTCTGCGGGCAAATCGTCCAAACGCTGAGCATATGCCAGCAACTGCCGGTAGCGCTGCTTGGGATCGCTGTGGCGTTGGAAACGTCGGACGATGCGATCTAGGCTGGCAGGTCTGGACGCGGCGGCCGAGGTCATCGCTACTCCTGAAAAATACTTGGCTATTGGTTCCCGCGAACGGGATGCGCCATCAGTGCGGCAGGACCGCTTAACGCATCGCTCAAAAAGATCTTAGCGGGCGATCGCTTACCCTTTCAGTGCTAAGTGGGTGACTGCAACTCCTCATTCGTACGCCGAAAATAATCTGCCCACAAATCCGGGCGGCGCAATTGAGTACGGGCGACCTGCTCCTCCTTGCGCCAGCGAGCGATCGCGCCGTGGTGTCCGGAACGCAGCACATCGGGCACTTCCCACCCGCGAAACACAGCGGGTTTCGTGTACTGCGGGTAGTCGAGCAGTCCCTCCTCGAAGCTCTCGCTTTTGAGCGACTGCACCTTGCCGACCGTTCCTGGGAGCAAGCGCACGATACCGTTGATCAGCGCGAGTGCAGGAATCTCTCCACACGTGAGCACGAAGTCTCCCAAAGAAATCTCGCGCGTCACTAAATGTTCGCGAACGCGCTCGTCTACTCCTTCGTAGTGGCCGCATACTAAAACAAGCTGCGCGCGCGCGGTTAGCTCTTTCAGTAGCGGTTGCGTCAGCGGTTCCCCTTGCGGTGTCAGTAAGATAACCTCGCGTTGGGGGATAGTCGGCAGCGACTCAACCGCTGCGAATAGCGGCTCGGGTTTGAGCAACATGCCGACACCGCCTCCATAAGGTTCGTCATCGACGCGCTGGTGCTTGTCAGTTGCAAAGTCGCGCGGATTTAAGAGTTCTACGCGGGCAATTTGCTTATACAAAGCCTTGCCGAGCAAGCCGGATTGCAGTGGCGATACAAAAAAATCTGGAAATAAGGTAACAACGTCAATACGCAAAGAATCTTGCACCTTGGCAACGAGCGAAATTAGCGGCCACTGCCTCACAAACTAATCAGCGACGGACTGTGGCTCGGAGTTGCGAGTGACACCGCTGTCGATCGCAGGGCTATCGTCGATCGACCGCAGATAGCTAGCGGCAAGACGATCGGGGAACGGGGAACACGCGGAAAAGCACATGTATAATTATAAGAATTTTGTGAAGCTTCTAGCCGCCCGATCTCCGCATTTACTGCTTCGGCGATCCCCTTTGCCTCAAAGCCGCAAAGGTTACCCTGTTACCCGTGGCGAGGGGAGCACTTCCCCGTTCTTGAAAGTATGTACCGTCTGCAGGCATAGCAAGCAGGGGTAGATACAGATCGACAGCTGTAGCCGAGGTTGAGGCCGCTAGGACGGACTGTCCAAGAATCGTTTGTTGTCAAGAGCGATCTAAATGCTGCACATCGAGACCCAACCGACCCAAACGCCAGTATCGCCTCCCACTACGTCCGCCATTCTCGTCATCGGCGGCGCAGAAGACAAGGTTCACGGTCGCGAGATCTTGCGGACGTTTTGGCGGCGGGCAGGTGGGAACGCTGCAAGGATCGCAATCGTCCCCTCGGCATCGCGCGAACCGACGATTATTGGGGAGCGTTACCGCAGTATTTTTACAAACATGGGCGTCCGGCAACTCGAAGTTCTCGACATTCGCGATCGCGACCAGTGCGAGGACGACCGCTACATGAAGTTTGTGGAAACCTGCACGGGTACCTTCCTGACGGGGGGAGACCAATTACGCCTGTGCGCGCTACTAGCCGATACTCCTTTGATGGAGCGCCTGCGCCTGCGCGTGCAGCGCGGCGAAGTAACGCTAGCCGGGACGAGTGCGGGGGCTGCAGTAATGGGACACCACATGATAGCTGGCGGCAGCAGTGGCGAGAGTCCGAATCGCGCGCTGGTGGACATGGCAACGGGATTGGGCATCATTCCCGAGGCAATCGTCGACCAGCACTTCCACAACCGCAATCGCTTCGCCCGCCTGCTCAGCGCGCTCTCCATGCATCCAGATCGAATCGGTATCGGCATCGATGAAGACACTTGTGCCGTGGTGGAGCACGATAGCAGTATTGAAGTCGTCGGGCGCGGAACGGTCACCATCGTCGACCCTGCTAAACTTTCGGGGAACAACTGCGATCGCGTCGGAACCAGCGACCCGCTGAGCTTGCACGACCTGCGGTTGCACGTCCTCTGCCACGGCAATCGCTACCATTTGCGCACCCGCCAGCCCCTATCGTGAGCGACCCGCACGGATATCGCGGACCAGAAATGTTCGCCGCGAACAGTCGCGCCCGATCCCCGAGGGCGACACTCAGGAATTGCTGCGCGACTTAGTTCACCGGCAATTCGTCCGCTTCCAACCCTACGGAATTTTCGCAGTCGCCCCTCGCGTCTTTCCATCCTCACTATCATCTGCCTTGCCGTTCGAGTCCGGCCGTTCCTCCGAAACGCTGCCATGAAGATCCTTCGCACCCAGACCCTGCGCGGACCGAACTATTGGAGCATCCGCCACCATAAGTTGATTTTGATGCGCCTCGATCTCGAAGACCTGGCTGAAACGCCCTCCAACCAGATCCCGGGGCTTTACGACGGATTGCTCGACGTATTACCGAGCCTGGACGAACACTTTTGCTCGCCGGGTTGTCGGGGGGGGTTCCTGATGCGCCTGCGCGAGGGCACGCTCATGGGTCACGTTGTCGAACACGTGGCATTAGAACTGCAGGTGCTGGTAGGCAAGAACGTCGGGTTCGGACGCACGCGCGAATCCGAAAAACCAGGCGTTTACAACGTCGTGTTTCAGTACCGCGACGAACAAGTCGGTCGCTATGCCGGTCGCGCCGCCGTGCGCTTGTGTCAAAGCATTATCGACGCCGGGCGATACCCGCAGGACGAGCTTGACAAGGACCTCGAAGACCTGCGAGACCTTGCCAACAGCTCAGCGCTCGGACCCAGCACCGAAGCCCTTGTCGGCGAAGCCGAGGCGCGCGAAATTCCCTGGATGCAGCTGTCGGCTCGTGCAATGATCCAGCTCGGCTATGGGGCGTGCCAGCGCCGTTTGCAAGCCACACTGAGCGATCGCTCCAGCCTTTTAGCGGTCGAGTTGGCTTGCGACAAAGAAGGAACCAAGCGAATTCTTCAAGATGCGGGCATTCCCGTTCCGCGGGGCGTGACAATTCAGTACCTCGATGACTTAGAAGCGGCGGTCGAGGACGTGGGGGGCTATCCGATCGCGATCAAGCCCCTCGACGGCAACCACGGACGCGGCATCACCCTTGATATCACCTCTGCAGAGGACGCCGTGGCAGCCTACGACACGGCAAGTGCAGCATCGAAATCCCGCACGGTCATTGTGGAACGTTTCTATCGCGGGCGCGACCACCGCGTTTTAGTCGTGGACGGCAAAGTCGTTGCCGTATCCGAACGCATTCCCGCTCGCGTGTTGGGCAACGGGCGCTTGACTATTGAGGAATTAGTCGAGCGCGCCAACCGCGACCCCCGTCGGGGTGAAGGGCACGACAACGTATTGACACGAATCAAAATCGATCGCGCGGCAATTGCGTTGCTAGAGCGTCAAGGGCTCGCGCTCAATACCGTGCTGCACGATGGCAAAGTTGCCTATTTGCGGGCAACGGCTAACCTCAGTACCGGAGGCATTGCGGTCGATCGCACCGATGACATTCACCCGGACAATGTCTGGCTGGCCGAGCGCGCCGCCAGAACCATCGGGTTGGATATCGCAGGCATCGATTTAGTCACAACGGACATCACGCGTCCCCTGCGCGATGCAGATGGCGTGGTCGTAGAAGTCAATGCCGCTCCCGGCTTCCGCATGCACGTGTCGCCCAGCGAAGGGACGTCGCGCAACGTCGCCGCCCCAGTCATGGACATGTTGTTCCCGCCCGGAACTACCAGCCGCATCCCGATCTTGGCCATTACGGGTACCAACGGCAAAACTACGACCACCCGCCTGAGCGCACACATCATGGCACAAACGGGTCGGACGGTCGGCTACACCACCACCGACGGTATCTACATTGACGGTCGCTTAGTTGAGAAAGGTGACACGACCGGACCGCAAAGTGCGGGTGTTATTTTACGCGACCCCACCGTGGACGTTGCCGTGCTGGAAACTGCGCGCGGCGGCATTTTGCGCTCGGGACTGGCCTTTGAAGTCTGCGAAGTCGGTGTGGTGCTAAACGTGGCAGCGGACCACTTGGGGCTCGACGGTATCAACACCATCGATCAGATGGCGCGAGTAAAAAGCGTGGTTGCTGAGGTAGTCGCACCTGAAGGCACGGCAGTACTCAATGCCGACGACCCGCGTGTCCTATCCATGGCCGAGCGCGTCCCCGGCAAGGTCGCGTACTTCTCCATGGATGCAAAAAATGAGACGGTCAAAACCCACATAGCAGGCGGCGGCTTGGTAGCGGTCTATGAAGGGGGCTACCTAACCCTCCACGACGGTCAGGAGTCCCATCAGTTGGAATTTGCCGAAGACCTGCCGGTGACCCTCAAGGGCAAGGCGCCGTTTATGATCGCCAACGCGCTGGCAGCGGTGGCGGCCACCTACTCGTTGGGGGCTGATTTAGAGTCGATTCGCAAGGGACTGCGTACATTCAATCCGTCCGCGGCCCAAACGCCGGGGCGCATGAACTTGTTTGACATGGGCGACTTTCACGTATTGATCGACTATGCTCACAACCCAGCTAGCTACGAAGCCCTCGGTGGTTTCATCCGCAACTGGGATGGCAATCGCGTCGGTGTTGTTGGCGGTCCGGGCGATCGCCGTGACGAAGACCTCGCATTACTTGGAGAGCTGTCGGCTGGCTTTTTCGATTACATCATCGTCAAAGAAGACGACGACACGCGCGGTCGCGCGCGCGGCAATGCCGCCGACTGTATTGTTGCGGGCATTCAAAAAACCAATTCCAAATGCCGCTTCGAGACCGTTCTTGACGAGACGCGAGCAATTGAAATCAGCCTTAAGGAAGCAAAACCGAAAGAGTTGATCGTTATCCTCCCTGAGAGTGTCAGCCGCGCTGTCAGCCTTGTTGAGGCATTTCAAACCCTCCACGCGCGTGCTTAGCAGCGAGCAACACCCAGTTCGGTCCCGATCGAACTGTCGGACGGACACCAGCGACTGCAGCAATCAGATAGGCAACGTTTTGTGCGCTAGTCCAGGTGCAGTTAGCTTGCGGCCGACAAGCGATCTCGCAAGGCGTTGCTTTCGCAGCTTGGCATTTAGTGAAGCCTGCACTATCATTGATATCCGCACGCCAGTGTAGCTCAGTGGTAGAGCACTCGATTCGTAATCGAGCGGTCAGGGGTTCAAATCCCCTCACTGGCTTACCCATTCAGATATCTCGGGCAGATAGATGTCGGGTTTGCTCTCCAGCACCCGAACGCATCTGCACTCTAACCCGGAAATAGCGCGATCGGAAACCGCTGTTTCTCAGCATTAGCGATCCGGAGAAGTGGGATGAATCCCGGTTGCGGAAGCCCGGGAGTGACGAGTACCTCAGCCGGGATTACTCCGCCAGTCTACGTTCTGGGCTCTAGCTTGGATTATTCATGAACTCTTATGCGGAGACCCTGAACCTTTTTCCGTGAAGGGCTTGCAGACTTTTTCGCTCAATGACAGTGCGTTTTTATACACGTAAATGGAGCGTAGTCAGAGCAAGAGTTTGAGGCTTCTTCAAAATCTTCGTGAATAATCCAGGCTAGGGTGTGAGGCAGAAGTCGATGCTGCCCTGACCGCCAGGTAGCTCGTGGTAGCAAAGCCACTCGCCTTGCTCGAAGTGGGTTTTAGGGTAGCGAACGCCACCGCCATAAGACTGACCCTGAACGTTGATGTGGCGTACTTCCACCCAAGAGCCCGATTGTGTCTGATTTTCTACAATTGCCGTGCGCTCGCCGTCTGGCCAAGTCAACATGAACTGTGACGGTCCCTGGGTTTGCAGGTCGCAAACTTGATAGCTTCCATCATTATCGATGTAGCACTGGATAGGAGCTGCGATCGCTGGCTTCGGGACTGCAACTCCCAAGCCGAGTGTCGCGATCCCCAAAAGCAACTTTTTCATATCCGAACCTCTACATGTCTCGCTAGGCGTGTTGATGTCTAGCTAGGATAGGCTGGCTTTGCCCACAAGACAAGTTCGTTACGAATGCAGACAAAATTCAGTTGCGTTAGCTGCTCGCATTTGCAAGTACATGGGGTCGGACTATCTTAGACGTACTCGAACCATTTGCTTTCAAGTTCTGCCAAGTGCTCGAACCACAAATTCACCGGGCAATCATCTACCTGCAAGCTTCATAGAACGTGCAAGATACAATTGCGAGCTTTTCAAATGCTCTCATCAAACGTTGCTGCCGGGCAGATATGGGTTCATCCCAACTCTAGAAAGTGACGCGACAGATGGCAGATGGCGAACCTATACTCCTCGGGATTGTTTGACTCTTCTGTCATAGGCATTGTGCATATTGGTAGAACTTAAACTCCTATCTCTAAGGGCAGCCAAATTCGGATAAGGTTGCGTAAGGCATCGGTAAAATTTGCTTGCTTTTTCGGACTGGAAGGCACTCGTGACCCAGACTGCTTCCCCCCTAGCACTTGGGATTGATTTCGGAACCTCGGGTGCGCGCGCGATCGCGGTGGTAGCAACCGGTGAAGCAGCTGGCAGCATCCGCGCCATGGCTGGTGCCAAGTACGATCTCACTCAAACCTCAGCCCGAGACTGGCAGCTTGTGCTGGAAGCGCTCCTAGCCGATCTGCCAGTCTCGGTAAGATGCAATCTCGGCGCGATCGCCTGCAACGGGACGTCGGCGACGGTGGTGCCTTGTGCGGCAGATGGGGCGCCGCTGGCCGACCCGCTGCTTTACAACGACAGTCGGGCTGCAACAGTGCTGCCGGAACTGCGCGCGATCGCGCCGCCCGAGCACGCAGTCCTAAGCGCCTCGTCAAGCTTGGCGAAGTTGCTGTGGTGGCAGCAACAGCCAGAGTTCACGCGGACCCGCTGGTTTTTACATCAAGCTGATTGGGTGGAGTTTTGCCTCCACGGGCAGCTCGGTATCAGCGACTATCACAACGCGCTCAAACTCGGTTACGACCCCGCTCGGTTGCGCTATCCCGACTGGTTGCAGGGCTTGGCAATCGCGACGCTACTCCCCCGCGTACTCGCACCTGGCACGCCAATTGCGCCGATCGACGAGGCGATCGCGCTGCGGTTCGATCTACCGGCTGCCTGCACCGTCCGGGCGGGCACAACCGACAGCATCGCTGCGTTCCTAGCTGCTGGGGCACTCGCGCCGGGTACGGCGGTCACCTCGCTCGGATCGACGTTGGTGCTGAAGCTACTGAGCGAGCGGCGGGTGGAGGCAGCGCAATACGGCATCTACAGCCATCGGCTCGGGCATCTGTGGCTAGCCGGCGGTGCGTCGAATACGGGCGGGGCAGTGCTGCAGCAGTTCTTCAGCGCTAACGACCTGCGCGATCTCAGCGCGTGCCTCGACCCCGAGCACCCCAGCGAGTTGGACTACTACCCACTGCCGCGCGCGGGCGAACGCTTTCCCATAGCCGACCCCGAGTTGCTGCCGCGTCTTCAGCCGCGTCCGGACGATCCAGTTGCGTTTCTGCACGGTTTGCTGGAAAGTATGTCTCGCATCGAAACCTTGGGATACTGCCGCTTGCAGGAACTGGGCGCGACGCCATTGCAGCGAGTTTACACGGCCGGCGGCGGCGCGTTGAATGTTGCTTGGGAGCGCATCCGCGCCCGCCACCTAAAGGTTCCCGTCGCAGCAGCACAGCACTCAGAAGCAGCCTACGGGACGGCACTCTTGGCAGCCGGGCAGTTTGACGCGATCGTGGCGCGGTTGCCGCGCTTGGCGGAACCCACACTAGAATAAGGACCGTCGTCGATCGCCTGCCCGCGGCACGCACTTGTCATGTCAGATCCTCCTGAAACGTCGGAGAACATCCCTACGCCCGAACCTTCGGTGTCGCCAGCACTTGCAGAGCCGAAGTTCGGCTTCCACATCTATGCCGAGCGCCTCAACGGTCGCGCGGCGATGATCGGGATTGCAGTCATACTGGCAATCGAGTATTTCACGGGCAAAGGGTTGCTAACTTGGCTGGGATTGCGGTAAGTCTCAGGAGCGGCGCGATAAGCTGGAACCAACAGGGGAATATCCGCCCGCATGCAATTCCAGATATCTAGGGATTCACGAGACTTGCCATGGATCGACTTGCGTCGCGCTTGTGGCGTTTGGCATATCGCAAAGACCCGCTGACGGGCTTCATCTTGATTGTCGGAGCCGTAGATGCCGTCATCGGGGGAGTTGGGGAGCGATGGGGACTGTTTGCCCTGGGAGCGATGTTGGCGTTCGGCGCGCTCGGAATCCGCTGGATGCAGTTACAGCGCACTCGCCAGATCGCTGACTTGCCGCTCCCCCGCCGTTTTTTACCGGCCGCGCGATCGCCGCACCCGCTACCGACCCTGCAGCGCAAGCGCCACCGCACCCACTACTAGCTCTATCACGGCAAAACGGGCTAGCTCGCGCCGGTCTGGCAATAATTTTCCACTCGCATCGAGGTGGCAGCTGCGCGTACCGCTGCCAAGTAGGCATGATGAGAACGGCGTCGACGCTCAACCCATCCGAGCACAAGCCGTAACAGCTGTTGTCCGGAGAAGTTCGAGGGACTCGCCACCCAGCGCACCGAGTGCGGCAAGACTCTCTCTCGCCGAAGACGCTGTCCCCAAATAGCAACCCTGTCCCTTCACTTGTCGATAATCTGTATGGCCGACGACGCACCCGCTCGCTTGCTGGATCGCGCGCTTCGAGCGGGTGCGACCCACGCCGAGGTCTATCACGTACAGTCGCGATCGCGGCCCGTTGCCTTCGAAGCCAATCGCCTCAAGCAACTGGAATCGTCTGAATCTACGGGCACGGTCCTGCGGGTATGGCGCGACGATCGACCGGGTACGGCCGTTGCCTGCGGTCCGAGCGAACAGGACTGGCTGGTGGAGCGCGCGCTGGCTCTGGCTCGACTCAACGAGCCCGAGCCAGCCGATCTAGCTGTTGGCACCCCCTTAGAGTTTCCAAGTGTTGGCACGCCGACACCGCTCGAAGCGCAAATCGAGCAAGGGCGGGAGGCGATCGCGATCGTCCGCGATGCCTATCCCGAGGTTATCTGCAGCAGCGAGTGGGACTGTGAATGGCATACCACGCGACTGCTCAACTCCACCGGACTCGATTGCCAGTATGCCGAAACGCTCCTCAGCGGCTCATTAGGGGTGGAGTGGATTCGCGGCGATGACTTCTTGGCGGTCGATTACGGGCAGCAATCCCGCGATTGCTTGGATGCCGAGGCAATTGCCCGCGCAATCCTTCAACGTCTGGATTGGGCCGCCACCAACGTGGCGCCGCCGACGGGTCGTGTGCCGGTCGCGTTCGGTGCCGGGGCCGCACCATTGCTGTGGGACACGGTTGAAGCCGCTCTTGATGGCAAACGCGTGCGGGAGCGCTCCTCACCTTGGAGCGACGCATCCGGCACCAAGGTGGTGGCGGCAGGCATCACCGTTACCCAGGAGCCCGCGTGCGGACCTGCCAGCTGTCCGGTCGATGACGAAGGGACCCTCACGCAAGTCCTGACACCGATCGATAACGGGCGGTTGCAGCAGTTTTACTGCGATCGCGCAACTGGTCGTGCCCTGGGATGTGCCAGCACGGGTAACGGATTTCGACCGGGGTTAGGTCGGTCGCCCACCCCGCAGCTCGTCAACTTCATTGTCGCGCCGGGGCGCGGTAGGCTCGTCGATCTAGCCCGGCAGCTTGGTGACGGACTATTCATTGACCGCGTGCTGGGTGGTGGTGCCGATATTTCCGGCGACTTCTCGGTCAATATCGACCTCGGCTACCGGATTGCCGGCGGCGAGATCGTGGGGCGCGTGAAGGACACGATGGTAGCCGGTAACGTTTACTCAGCATTGGAAAACCTCATCGCGATCGGCGAGGATGGCGAGTGGAGCGGCAGTTGCTACACGCCCTCGCTGGCCGTCGCCGGGCTCTCTGTCGTCGGATAACTTCGTGCAGCTGGGGAGTAAACTTGGCGGGAGCAATAAATTCACCCGCGGTCGGATGAGCGATCGCCCCGTTCGTCCTGCTTTATGAGCCGCTTTCTCTCTCGCGCTCGGTCGCGGGCGCTGTTGCAGTCCCTGCGCTTGCGCCCCGGCGAGCGCCGCTATGCCCTGTTGGAAGCCTGCGCGATCGGGATCGTGTCGGCCGTGGCTGCACTGGCCCTCAAAGAGGGGGTCGACTTACTTAGCACCTATCGCATCCAGGCTGCCGTTCGCTTTGGCTGGATCGCACTACCGCTGGCCGGAGCGATGCTCGGCTTCCTGGCAGGCGTCATCGTCGAGAACCTCGCACCGCAAGCCACGGGTGGCGGCATCCCGCAAGTTAAAGCCATCCTCGCGCAGTTTCCGCTGCCCATGGGACTGGGCGAGGCAGTCGTCAAGGCGATCGGCACGATTCTCATCCTCGGCTCGGGAATGACCCTCGGGCGGCGCGGACCGACTGTCTACATCGGGGCTGCCCTCGCCGCGCAATTGAGTGCTTGGGTCCCTACCTCACCCGTTCACCGCCGCCAGATGATCGCCTCGGGGGCAGCAGCTGGTTTAGCAGCGGGATTTAATACGCCGATCGCGGGAGTCTTCTTCGTCGTGGAAGAACTCATGCGCGACGTGTCCGGACTGACCCTAGAGACGGCAATTTTGGCATCGTTTACCGGTGGCGTGGTATCGCAGTTGCTGGGTGCGACGGACGGCCAGCTGCCCGAGCGCCTGATGGAAGTCGGTCTGCGAGCGAGTTTCGAGACGCGTGAGCTTCCGTTTTACTTGCTGCTCGGCGTACTGGCGGGAGTAGCGGGCACGCTGTTCAGTCGCGGCATACTGCAGGCGCTGGAGTTCAACCGCCGCCTGCGGAGATCGCTGCCATGGCGCATCGCCTTAGCTGGGTTGGTGTCGGGCGGCTTCATCGCGCTGTTGCCGAATCTGTTCCACAATCAAGCTGACTTGCGTGAATTTATCATTTTCGGCCAGGGCGACTGGCAGATCACGGCAATCGCCTTTTTTGCCTACTTTCTTCTGACCATATTGGCTTACGGTTCGGGCGCGCCGGGCGGGCTGTTTGCTCCCGCGTTGGTTCTAGGTGCGGCGCTGGGATACCTAGTTGGGACCGCAGAGGTAGCACTGACCGGACAAGGCGCGTCATTTACCTACGTGCTGGCGGGCATGAGTGCCTTTTTTACAGCCGTGGTGCGCGTGCCGGTGACGGCAATTGTCATCGTCCTCGAGCTGACAGCAGATTTCAACGCCGTTTTACCACTAATGATTTCGGCTGGTATCGCCTACGTAGTCGGAGAAAGCGTCCGCGGCGCCTCGCTGTATCAATATTTGCTCGCTGCCCAAGGGATCGACCTCGATGACGACGCTAGCGCCAACACCTTGCTCGACAATCTCGACGCGTCCGACATCATGCACTCCCCTGTAGAAACGCTCTCTAGCGCCCTTGTGCTGGAGGACGTGCGCCACATCTTCGCGCGATCGCGTTATCGCGGGTTCCCGGTCGTGACCGACAACAAGCTGGTGGGCGTGGTAACCCAAGCCGACATCACGCGGCTGGCCTCGCGTCCGGGCACGATGGCGCTCGAGCAGTTGATGACCGCCCGCCCGATTTCCGTTCAGCCGTCGGCGTCCCTCAGTGAAGTGATGACCTTGTTCAACCGCTATCAACTCTCGCACCTGCCTGTGGCACGCGAGCGCGAGCTGTTGGGCATCATCACCCGCAGCGACATCATCCGCGCTGAAGTCGGCCGTCGCAGCTCTCAGTTGCCGCCGACAGAGACCGGATTCAGGGGTTCGGAGCCGTCCTATCTGGTCTACCAAACGCGATCGCCAGCGTTGGGGGACGGCCGCCTATTGCTACCCCTGGCCAATCCCAACACTGCCCCGTTCTTAATGCGCATGGCGGCCGCGATCGCCCGGATGCGCCGTGCCGAACTGGAATGCCTGCGGGTCGTTCCCGTCCCGCGCCATCAAAACCTCGCTCGCACCCGGGTTACCACCGAACAAGCTCGCACTCTGATGCATATGGCTGAGGCAATCGGGCTAGAGTGGGATGTACCGGTTCACTCAGAGATACGCCTTGCCCATGACGTGGCGCATACGGTCCTCAATTCAATCCGCGATCGCCACATTTCGCTGGTCTTGGGAGGATGGCAGGGGACTGAACCGAGCAGTAGTCCGCTGGCCGCGATCGTGCGACACGCATCGTGTGATGTGGTGCTCGTGAAGCCAGGGGATACTGCGACCGCGACCGTCGCGCGACCGTCGCGCTGGCTGATTCCGATTGCAGGCGGGCCGAATACCCAACGCGCCCTCGAACTCCTGCCCGAGCTGAGCGGCTGGACGCCGGAGCCGGAGTTCTGGCTGTGTCAGGTCTTTCCGCCCGATGCCAGCGATCTCGATTCGTCGCCGCTCGATGCAGCTGCCCGGGAACTCCAACAGTTCGCTCCCAACCGCGTCACCGCCATCCCCATTCGCGCCCACTCCGTCACCGAGGCAATCGTTAAGTTGGCAACGACAGAAGCCTGCGATGTAACTCTCCTGGGAGATAGCCGCGAGAGCTTCCTCCAGCGCGCTCTCCACGGCAACTTGCCCGCCGCGATCGCCCGCGAAATTGACAGCACTGTCATCCTCGTGCGTGCGGCCAGCGATCGATCGGCGTAGCAATGCTGACTGC
The DNA here is from genome assembly GCF_000473895.1 of Rubidibacter lacunae KORDI 51-2. NCBI lineage: Bacteria > Bacillati > Cyanobacteriota > Cyanophyceae > Chroococcales > Aphanothecaceae > Rubidibacter > Rubidibacter lacunae. The sequence goes on from NZ_ASSJ01000017.1 coordinate 133,221, forward strand.
ATCTACGACCGAGCGCGACTCGGTATCACCGTTCTACGAGCTCCCAATACTGCTGCAAGCGCCGATCCCAGGCATCCCAATGTTGACCGAGGGCATCGGTATCGAACCAGAACAGTTCCGCCGGACGATCGGGCAATGCCACGGCAACCAGCGCGTGGTACACCTCCAACCCGTAGTCGCGGTAGATCTCGTTGGCAGCCACGCTATAGGCCGCAAGTTGCAACGGGGCATCGCGCAACCTTTCCACATTTCCGCGCGGCGTATCGGCTGTTTTCCACTCGCACACACAGGGTACGCCGTCGAAACTGGCGATGCAGTCCACGCGCCCGCCATAGCCGTAACCTGCGTGGGCGACGAAGCCTTCTACAAGCTGGACGCGATCGAGCTCGTCCAGGACGGATCGCACGCTTTCCCAGTAGGGCAGCACCGCATCCGAGCAATCCACCGATTGACCGAGTAGGTAGCGCTGAATTTGCTTGTGCGTGCCCGTACCGCGGCGGCTGGCTGTCGTGCTGATGCGCTGGGCTTCGGTTGCACCCACGCGCTGTCGCCACGCCCGCAGCGCCGCGCGATCGGCTTCGGGCTTGGTCGCGTTCAAAATCGTCGTCACGCTGGGAACACGATCGCCGCGATCGGTCACGAAATACGAGCGCCCGCCGCCGCGTACGAGTTTTGCCGAGAAATGCGGTAACACCTGCTCACCTGCCCAATTCTGTGCACGAGTCTAAGCCATATCCTCGCCCGAGCCCTCGCAGGCAGGGCTAGTCGGAGGATCTGTCGTCCGACGACTGCCGAGCAGCTTGCGCGATCGCCCAGGCTGTTTGACGCAGGACACCGCGCAACAACGCAACTTCTTCGGCCGTTGGCTGAGCGCGAGCGTAGAGGCGGCGAAATTTTTCCAGGCGCGCAGCGGCCGTGTGCGGGTAAAGGAAACCTATTTGCAAAAGAACTGCTTCGAGATGCTGGTAGTAGCCTTCCAAAGTAGCTAAATCTGCGGGGGGCTCAGTCGGCAAAGGTGTGGGGAGTGATGGGGCAGGCAGGTGAACATCGCCAGCAGCGGTCGCGCGCGCGCTCCGAGCGAGTTCGTAAGCACAGAGCGCAACAGCCGTTGCAAGGTTGAGCGATGGGTAATCTGGGTTAGTGGGAATGCCGACGCAGCGCTGGGCATAGTTCAACTCGGCGTTGCTCAACCCGCGATCCTCGGGTCCGAAAACCAGCGCCGCCGCAGCGATCGCCGGATCGAGCAGCCAAGGTAGAGCACTCTCAGGCGGTTCGAGGGCAATGGCGGCAGTGCGCGCGCGGGCAGTAGTGGCGATCGCGCGCTGACAGCCTTCGAGGGCAGCAGGCAAGTCGGGCACGCAGCGGGCAGCTTCTAGCACGTCGGCAGCATGCACGGCCATCTGTCGCGCCTCGTCGCCGAGAGGATCGCAGCGAGGTTCGACGATCGCTAAGTGCTGCAACCCGAAGTTCTTCATCGCCCGCGCGATCGCACCAACATTGCGCGCGCCAGCTGGCTCGACCAGAACGATGCGCACCTTAGACAGGGACATTCAAGCACCTCAAACTATCCACACGACTGCCGGGGCACATGCGACTGATAATGCTTTCGCACTGACCGATCGCACCGCCCTCTACTCTGAATACCTAACAAGCCGCCGACGGATAGCTGTTGTCGATCGGCCGAGAGCGACTGCGAGTAAGTCGGAGTTAGTTGCACGGGATGGCTAATAGCGGACAAGGCGAGCGGTGCAGAACTTGTTCGGTTGTACCCCCGCGGAGGGCGCCGAGGACGCCGTGGTGTCCGACCGTTGCCATCGCAATCGAGTCGAAGTTGCCCTCGCTTGCAACCCGCACGATCTCGTCTACCGGATCGCCCTTGCGGTGAATGCGCTCCCACTGACAGCCCTCGACTTCAGGCAGGTTCAGGTCTGGCATCTCGGCATCATCGCCCACGTGCAACACGCAAACTGTAATTGGCCTGTCCCGCATCAGCTCGTAGGCGCGCGCGGCACGCAAGAGTGCGGGCATCGGGTCGGGCTCGCGCGCCACCGGAACCAATATGCGGCGGAGCGTCACGTCCCCCGTTGCCAAGTTGACAAAGTCTTTGCCAGACTGCGGTACAAACAGCGCCATGGTATGGGTCTTGCGCGCCAACTCCTCGGCAAAGGAGTGGTGCAGCCAACGCGGCAGCCCCTTACGACCCTCCGTTGCCAACACGAGCGCATCAGTCGGATGGTCGTCCAAGAATTTCACCACTGCGTCCATCGCCTTGCTGCCACCTACATCGACCTTGCTGACGCGAATGCCCAACCGGTCGAATACATCTGTTCGCGAGCTGCCTTGCTCCAAATATCCCCAGCGCTCCAGCGTACCGCGAACGGACGGCGCATTGCGCCAGTCGGCATAGCGGCTGGTCTTAGCATGCAAGATAGTTAGCGCCGCCGCTCGGGCCAGGGAAATGGCCAGAGCATGGGCGAAGGCGCGAGCGCTGCTATCGGAAAAGTCGGTCGGGTGTGCGATTGACTGGATAAAGGGGGCAGTCGAACGGGTGAATTGACTCACGAAACCTTGCTCCTCCAATTCCTGACAAGATCGACTGGTCGTTGACTCGCTCGGACTCGGGCATGCCTACAGCACGCTCACAGCTCGTTGCGAACGCGATCGGGGACGCCCACGGGCGTACGATTGGCCAGCGATCGCAACTGTTGGCTGCGAATAAGTTCCACAAAGTTCTGACTCGATCGCCCTTCGAGTTCGGCGGCCGAGGCAATTGCGTTCAGCAAATGGTCGGCGGCAGCCACGGCACTGTAGCCGCGCCGTTGCGCCACTTGCAAAGCAGCTTCGTCAGCCCCAATCTGCAAGCGCGTACCGCGTGCCTCGCGCCAAATGCGGTTGACGGCGAGTGCGGTTACCCCAGCCGCCGCAGCGACTCCGACTGCATCGCCTTGTGTCAGTTCGGCAATGCTCGCGATCGCGCCAGCCAAGGCGATCCCTTGGTACAAGTCCGGCTTGAACCAGCGCACCTTCAGCAGCCAGCTGACTTCGCGCAACAGCAGCAAGTCGCGTTGAGGTTCCGGCAACTGCTGCCAGAGTGAGAAGTTGATTTGAATGCGGCGAGCGTCCCGGTTCCAAGGTCCGGGAAAAGGCACCTCAATGACTCGTGACTGCTGAGGCTTGGAGACGATCTTCGTCAACATCCGGCCTGAGGCAGGCATTAAGTCGAGCAAGCGGCGAATTTCGGTGTCGGGGTGCATCGCTCGGTCGGTCGTGCTTCCACTCAACATAGCTCAAATTATCATCTCGCGAAGATTTCGCGGATCGTGCCATCTAGGTAAAGTGCGCGACGCCGCTCGGCGCTCTGCTGGCGATCGCGGCCCGCACCCGCTGCCTACCGTTGCAGATTGTTAGCGCGGCAAGGGACGACCGTCGCACCGACCAAGATGAAATAGCCAAATCCGCGCTGCTGGTATTGCCCATCAATGGAGCGTGCGAGCCTCGCACTTCAAAGCATCCCATAGGTGGCGGCTGCTATGAAGGTAGCCGACAACCACCAGCCCAAATCCACACGATTGAGATACTCGACAAAACCCCTAGCAACAAACTGAAAGGTTTCCATAATCCAACGCAAACCTGCCAAGCACGCGCCCAGAAAAGCCCAAACTATTGCGGCTAGCGCCAAGCTTGCTACCACGCCCAGGTTGACATTGTCCTGACGCTAGTGGCGAACCGCTCCAATCACCCTGACGATCCCCACTGTCACCAGACTCATCGCGATCGCAGCTTGAGGCTCAAACCCCAACACGTAGCAGAGGATCGAAACGGCGAAATTCGCGACGTCGCCGATCGACCCGAGACTGATGTCCAAAATGGAGCGGTCGTCGATCGATCTGAGACTGACGTCGGCAGCTACGGCGAGGACGCAACCGAGAATGAGGGGCATCATGGGCATTGCCGCCTCGCGAGCGCGGCGGGCAGAATCGCAGCGGACGCGGTCGTAACTGCTGGCATGGCGGTTGCCATCAGTCCGCACTCCCAAACGCGAGGGTGACTTTCCCGCAAACTTAGTTGGCGGGGAATGCCTCCATCATCTTCTTCGGGTCGGGCAAGTTGAAGTTTTGCGTTAAGCCAACGAACTTCGTGCGATCGCGGCTGGCAAAGCGGCGGTTGCAATTTGGGAATTGCAACCCGGCAACAACGCTTGACACGAAAAAACCACGCTGCCCATAGCGAGTGCCATCAATAGCAGTTGAGGGGCTGGTCCGGACACATCAAGCCTGAAATGAAGGTGCATCGAGACTTCCACCCCGAGAATTGTCCGGATGCTCTCTTCCATTGCCGTAGAACAAACTTGCCCGGCACTCCTGCAATTTAGAGCACTCCCAAAAATGGCTGCAGCTGAACGCACGAGCGGATCGGACAGCTCGACTAAGCTTGCTCGGGTGCACCGCGCCCCGATCGATTCCTCGACCTCCCAATCTACGTGCGACGGGATAGACGTGCGACGACTCCCAGCAAGCCACCGGTAACGCGACTTGCGAGAGTTGGTATTTGCATTAGCTGTCGAGCGATCGCGCCAACGCCGCTTCCAACGCTTGCTGGCTCAGCTCGGTAAGTACGAACACTTCCTGCACGGTTTTGCCACTGCGGGCAATGACTTTAAACCCGCCGCGGATCGGCACGGATACGCGCAACTGCAACTTAGGCACGCGTCCTTTCGAACGCCCGATAACACCCGGCGTTACCGTGCGCACTGCTGTCTCCCGCGCGAGCAATCGCTCCAGCACCGGAATAAGCCCTGACACGTGGGTGGAATGATTCCAGACTAGACGGCCGCGATCGCGATTGCCCATCATGCTAAGCAGCCTCGAGCGGGGCCATTGTCAACCCCTCGCGGCGCAGTTGCTGGTGATAAAGTTCGGCTGGCTCTTGCGGTCCGATCCAGACAACCGCTTGCCCTTCGAAATGTACCTGCTCGGTCAGGCTCCGAGCGCGGTCGGGCGTCATCCCGGGAATGTGCTTTTGCAAGCAGTTAGCAACGTGATCGAACGTGTTGAAGTCATCGTTCAACACGATGACTTTGAAGTTGGGATAGGGTTTGCGCGCGGTCTCGCGCTGGCGCTCGATCGTGGTGAGCGGTGAAGGGGTTGCCCGCACGCTGGAAATTGCGATCGCCATAGCGTCCTAGCTAAATCCACTCGATAGAACTTGATAGATATAGAACGGCGCTGATGCTACCGTCAACTGCTTCGCATCCAGCCTAAACGGAGCAATCACAGGCTGATTTCATTTTACCGGGGTCCGAACGCCTTCGAGGGTAGCGACTTTGCCAATCGCCGGCCACCCGGTCGCGGCAACTCTCGTCCCGGCACCTACGCTGGACTCAAGGCAGTTACTACTGCTGGGATAAACGCTTGACGGCCTTGCCGCCGAGTCGGCGGTGCGCGTCTGCTAACAGAGCCGGAATGCGGTCGGCATGCGGGCTATTCGTCAGGCAAGGGCGCAGGTCAAGCTGACCGACGCGTTCGGCACGCTGCCCGCGAAACCAGTGACCGCCATTCCCGAGCAAGTTATAGCGTGCCTCGGCAAACTCGTTCATATCGTAAGCAATCGCCAAGTTCCGCATCCATAAGATCGCGGGAATGTTAATGTTTCCGGGCGTTTGCTCCGGGGTCGGCAACCCTTCGTGCCACGTCTTCCACCAGGTTTCGCCGAGGGTATCGATCGCTACCTGCTCCAAGCGCTCTTCAATCGGCGGCAGCAGCTCGTCGGCCCGATCGAGCAATGCCAACACCTTCAGATGCTCGTCAAAGTCGCTCGGGCGCGCGGCACCCAATGACAGCGTATGGACTTGCGGGTGGCTGAGACAAAACAAATCGTTAAACGCCATCGGGCTCAGCGGACGGCATAGCTCCACGAGCTTCGGTGGTGGCGAGTACAGGCGACCGCCTTTATCTGAGGGGCTAATGATAAACACGCCCATGTCATGACGGCGGGCCGCTTCAATCGCGCGCCAGTTGTCCTGGAAAACGTAGTACCAGTGTAAGTTGACGTAGTCGAAACTATCGGTGGCGATCGCGTCGCAAATGACGTCAGTCGGTCCGTGGGTCGAAAACCCGACGAACCGAATCTTGCCCTGCTTTTGGAACTCGCGCACTACCTCCAGGCAACCGCCGGGTCGGACCGCGTGGTCGAGCAACTCCGGCGTGTTGATGCCGTGGATGCCCAACAGGTCGATATAATCCAGCTTCAAAAACGCCAGCGATCGCTTCAAGGTGCGCTCGAACTCCAGCGGGTCCACCTGCGGCGACACCTTGGTCTGCACGATGAGACGATCGCGATCGAGCTGCGGCAGCACCAGCCCCAGTTGCAGCTCCGAGCTGCCGTACCCGCGCGCGGTCTCTACGTGGTTGATGCCCACCTCAACCGCCCGTCGGATCGTAGCCTCTAAATTTTGCTGATTGGCTGCCGGCACGTCTGCCAGCGGCACATCTTGCCACTTGAACTGGTAGCGCATCCCCCCGCAGGAGAATACCGGCATCCGTAATTCTGTGCGACCGAAGCGGCGATAAAGCATCGGTGATATTCGTATGGCGCAGGGCTGGATTGCTGGCAACGGCAAGCGATGCGATCGCCCTACACCGAAAACGTGATAGCCACGCCCATCACCATAGCGAATGGTCGAGCCAGCATGCAGAGAAATTTTGACGATCGCAATCCTCGCTGCGATTAAAACTCGCGGACTCGAGGCTGCCCGTCGACGATCTCGCCGACGAGAACGATATCGGCAACGCCGACAAACAATCCGTTCTCCAACACGCCGGGGATGTTGTTGAGCGCGCGCTCTAGCTCGCCCGGATCGGCAATTTGGTCAAACTTGACATCCAGAACCAAGTTTCCTTGATCGGTAATGACCGGACCGGCTTTTTTTACGCCCATCCGCAACTCTGCCGTACCGCCCAGATTGGCGATCGCGCGCGTCACCGGAGCCAAGGCCATCGGAATAACTTCTACCGGCAGCAGAAACGACTCGCCGAGCCGGCTCACCAGCTTGCCACTATCTACAACGACAACAAAACTCTCCGCTGCCGCATCGACCACTTTCTCTCGAGTATGAGCTGCCCCACCGCCCTTGATCAAATTTTTCTGGGGATCGACTTCATCCGCTCCGTCGATTGCAACGTCAATGCGCTCGACTGCGTCTAATGTCGCCAACGGGATTCCGTACTGCTTGGCCAATACCTCTGCCTGAAACGACGTAGGAATGCCAACTACATCTTCGAGTTCGCCGCGCTTGAGGCGATCGCCGATAAACTGAACGGCATACGCTGTCGTCGAGCCCGTACCCAGCCCCACAATCGAATGAGACCGCACGCGATCGGCAGCTGCTTTGCCGACCTCCTGCTTCACGACCTTGACCGGATCGGCTGCCTGACTCATAAACTTCCTCTTTTTGGTGCGATTGCCTAGCAACGGAACCAACTCTACTACGAATTGCTTCCCGGTACTTTTGCACCATTGGCTGGGAACGATTTCGGAAAAAACGTGGAAAAGGAAATAACAAGAGCTCAAGCACACTCGCAGAGTGGAATCGGCGAGAAAGCATCTAAAGTAAGCATTACCTTAGGTGTTTTGCTCCCGGTTCACCTCGGAGGAAATCTTATTTACCAATCTCACAGGGTCAGTGCACCAAAAGCTCTTACTTATAAGGTACAACGATAAACCTAGCTGGATGCCAGCCGCATTTATTGCCCGCGAAAAAACTTTGGAACGACCCCTTGACTGGATGGCGAGCTCCTAAGAGTTGGTAGTTTGAGCGGCAAGCATTTCCTTGAGCTTGGCAAGTTCGCCTGCCCAACGCGGATCGGGTTGAACAGGACCCGCTTCCGTTACGACCTTTGCACCTCCCTTGCCTTGACCGCCGCGCGGCTTCTTACTGCTGCGCTTCTTGGGTGCGGCAACCGTCGATGTTTCCGCACTGTCGCCGTCGGTGGCATCTTCGGATTTACTGCTGCGCGGTTTTGCTCGCTCGATCTTAAGCGGGCTGTCCATAAACGTCTGACCGTTACATTTCTCGATCAACCGATCTGCTAGCTCATCAGTGGGAACGGTCACGAAAGCAAACCCGCGACACTTGCCGGTCTTGGGATCCTTCATGATTTTGACCGAGAGTCCCTCAATCTCCTCGCCGAATGTGGCTTGCAGCTCTTGACGCTCTACATCTTCTCGGGGCAAATTCCCCACATATAAGCGGATGGACATCAGATACTTACCTCCAGACGTTTACATGAATTGCCAACTTCGCAAAACCTTTCTACCGTAACATGCCGTTCATTAAGACATCAGCCGTAACGCACTCAAGCTGAATCGGGCATTACCACACGGCCCGCCGAACGATATATAGAAAACTCGCCAATACTATCCTTTAGTTGCAGCATCTACAAGCTGCCCCGCTCCCACCCTTCAGTCGTGGTAGCGGCTGCCTTACAACAAAGCGATAGCACTCCAAACTAGCTCGCTTAGAAAACGCGAGCAGCGCTACAACACACCTCAACCAACCTACCACGCCATCTACCCAGCAGCCAATGCTCTCTCACGCGATATCAGGTCCCAGCTGGCAATCGCTTGCAGTCACAATGGTGGCGGACATGCCTGGGTATAAATGCTCATGACGTGTTCGTGCTGAGCATTTTTAGTTCGATTGTCTTGGTTATACTGGCGCGCAACTCATGGTTTCGGTCGGTAGTTGCGATCGCGGGGTCTATCTCTTTTGAGAGTGGCTGTTTTGTAAGGGGTTTGTTATCAATTTTCACATTAACCCTCGCAAGGCAGCGTTGATGTCCGAGATTTCGACTGCTATCTCGTTCCACTCGTAGCGTTTACTACGCCAACACAGGAGGATCCACTATGGAGCTATCCCTCGAACAAAAGTTCTCTCTCCGCTCCTTCGAGTCGCAGGTTCAAAACATGAGCCGCGAGCAAGCCCAGGAGTTCTTGGTCAAGCTCTACGGACAGATGATGATGCGCGAGAACATGTATAAAGAGTTCCTGAAGCACGAATGGGGGTTGGAGAAGTAGCCCCATCAGAGTCTGACTCAGCGGCGACCTCTTTCTCTTGCTTGATTCGATCGGGAATGAAGCTTGGGATGGTGGCACCTCAGCCCTTTTAGTCTGTCGGCTAAGGCAGCGGCATCCAAATTTTTAAAAAACGGATATTTGATTTTGAAGTTTGATATCGGCATTAATATGCTGGGATTTACATATAAAGCTCTTATGCAGAGTTCATTCACGAATATCGCACGGATATATTTGACATCCTGATGAGGAACTGTACCCTATCCGTAAGCGATAAGCGCAGCCGAAATCCCTCTTACACATTTTGCCCAACTGTTTGCAGCCAGCCTCCCACAAACATCGAGTGAATTACAATTAATGCGATCGCCTAAACGGTTTCAGACATCGATGGGCTCATCAATTGAGGATCTATGGACTCCACATTCGAGAATGTTTTCCAGCTTGCCCAACGGGGGTTCCGGGTTGCAGTTGGTGCAGTTGCGACTTTCAGTGAAACGCTGCAGGATCCGCAGCAACGCTCGCGTTTGTTGTCACAGCTCAATGCGGAGCTGGGGCAGCGCGCACAGGAATGGGAAGGCAAGGGCGAATTCACCGAGCGCGAAGCCCGTCGCTTCGTAGAAAATCTGATGCAGCAGCAGTCTGGACCGGCTGCTCCTCCGACGTCAGAAGGGATGTCGAAGGGGCGTCCTGTTCCGACCCCAGCAACGCCGCTTGCAGGCGGGCTGAAGTCCGAACTGCAGATGATGACCGACGAGGTCGTAGCGCTGCGTGCAGAGCTGGAGAAGTTGCGCGCGGCCGACGATCGAGCGTAGTTGAGTGCCGGCAGGCGCTGGCAAGACCTTTCACCGGGTGAGCAGCGAACGACTCGTCTCAAGTGCCAGTGACGATATTCGATCGCTGGGAACAATGCCTACATATGCGGTGACGTCTACCCCGGCACCCTCTAGACTGTTTACAGCTACAGTCCCGGTGTCAGGTTTGCCTTGGATTCTTCGAAAACTGCTCAAACCCAATCGCGAAGCGAGCTGCGCGATATCGTGCGCGCCCAGTTGCAGGGTCTTCTCGATATCGGGGACTTGCAGGGCGCGAAATTGTTGCTCGTGCCCGTACAGCCGGTCGATATTGCCGAGGCAATTGAGGGACTGCCCGAATCCATGCAGGCGATTGCCTTTCGCCTGCTGAGTAAGGACGAAGCAATCGAGGTTTACGAGTATCTTGATTCGACCGTACAGCAATCTTTGCTGGAGGAGTTCAAGCGCCAAGATGCGATCGAGGTGGTGGAGCAGATGTCTCCAGACGATCGCGCGCGCCTGTTCGACGAACTGCCAGCTAAGGTGGTTCGTCGCTTACTAGCGCAAATGAGCCCGCCCGAGCGGCAGGCAACGGCATTGCTATTGGGATATCAAGAAGATACTGCCGGGCGTATTATGACGCCGGAGTACATCTCCTTGAAGGAAACCCTCACGGTTGAGCAGGCTTTGGAGCGCATTCGTTCTGAGGATAAAGCCTCTGAAATCGTTTATTACCTTTACGTCACCGATCCATCGCGCCGACTGACCGGAACCGTCTCATTGCGCGAGTTGGTTACCAGGGCGCCGGAAACCCCTCTGACAGAAATCGTCAATCGCGACACGATTTTCGTTCACACCGACACCGACCAAGAAGAAGTCGCCCGCCTGATTCAGCGCTACGATTTGCTGGCTATTCCGGTGGTCGATCGCGAAACGCGTTTGGTTGGGGTTGTCACCGTGGACGACGTCATCGACATACTCGAACGCGAAACCACCGAGGACATCTACACCCTCGGTGGCGTGCAGTCCGATCGCGACAATTATTTCCAAACTAGCCTAGTCACCGTGGCTCGGCGGCGGGTAGTGTGGCTGTTTGTACTCCTCTTGACCAACACCGTAACGGGAACGATCATTCGCTCCCAGGAGTCCGTTTTGCAACAGGTGGTAGCGCTTGCCGCATTTATTCCCTTGCTAACCGGTACGGGCGGTAACGTGGGCGCGCAGTCGTCCACGGTCGTGATTCGCGGCTTAAATACCGACGAGATTCGAGCGCTCGGTCCCCTGCAAGTGATTTTGCGGGAAGCGCGGGCGGGGTTGCTGCTCGGGTCTATTCTCGGAACGGTGGCCACCCTCTGGGCAGCCTGGCTGCAGGGCAGTTGGTTGGTCGCGATCGTCGTGGGGATTAGTTTAATTGCGATCTCGTTGTTAGCATCAGTGGCAGGATCCTCACTGCCGTTTCTATTCCGCCGGTTCGGACTCGATCCGGCGCTGATGTCGGCACCGTTCATCACAACAGCGGTCGACGTGTTAGGCGTCCTGATTTACTTCAATATTGCACGACGCATTCTCAGGTTGTGACCTTTCCAATCGGGGAGGATCCTGCATCATCGTTTGCATCTCCCCTAGCTCTCTTACACCTTTACTACTCCCTATCCTTGCCGTGTCCGGCCGACAGCGATTCATGAATGGGGAACTTGCCGAACTGGCGGCGATCGCGACCGCAACAGTAGGTGCTGTCAGCACGCTGTTTGTTGATGTGCAGATCGCCCCAGTTGCGTTGCTGCTCCTCGCGCTAGCGCTGTTTCTGGAGTTGGCAAACCGCCGGCGATCGGAGCAGCGATCGCGCCATCAGTCCGACCAAATAAGGCGGCAGCTTCAACAGCAGTCTCAGGCGATCGCGCTTCTGAACGATCGCTTGGCGGCAGCAACTGCTCCAGTTCCCCCTCGCATCGGCGACACGGACGCTCGCGTGGTGCGCGAGCAATTAACCGCGGTCGAGCAGTCGCTGTCGCAAGTGGTGCAATACCTCGATCGCTCCGCACTCCCCGGACGCGTCGAGCGGATTGAAGGCGAAATCGCACGCCTGCAGAATACTCGCATCGCTGTTTCTAGGGAACCCATGTCGACGCCGGATCCATCGCCACCTGCGGTTGCCTCACCGCCCATTGCCTGGACGCTCCGCCATACCCTCCCCGCCCACACCGATGTGGTGTCGGCGTTGGCGATCGCGCCCGGTCGCTTCGCCGTCAGCGTCAGTTGGGATCGAACGCTACAGGTTCGAGATCTAACCTCGGGAGCAATTATTGCCGAGCCGGTCACAAGCCCGCGCGGTTTTCGATCGGTGGCGGCCGGTCGCCTGCTGGCAACGGGCAGCTTCGACCGCGAAGTCGAACTCTGGCAGTGCGAAGGCGAGCTGCCGACTCTGGAAATTGCAGCAGCGCAAACATTAACCGGTCACCAGGGCTCGGTCCGGGCTCTGGCAGCGCTGCCGGATGGCATGTCGTTGTTCAGCGGTAGCTATGACGGCACGCTTAAGAGCTGGGATTGGGACGGGCGTCTGCTGGATAGTTGCGCCGATGCATCTGGGGTTATCCACGCCCTCGCCCTCGAACCCCACGGGCGTTGGTTGGCTAGCGGCGGCGGTGCCGGAACGTTGACGCTGTGGTCGCTCGACCCGCTAGCGCCGACTGGATACCTGCAAGGTAATTTGCATACGGTCGAGTCACTGGCTGTCAGCCCCGATGGCACGCTAGTTGCTGCAGGATGCATCGACGGAGCCGTTAGGATTTGGGCGGTGCCGACCGGCGATCGCCCCAACGCCAGCGAGCCGATTGCCACGCTGGGCGGACGCAACGGGCAGGTCATGGCTGTCGCATTTGTACCCGACGCGCCGTTTTTACTCGGCGGGGGTGTCGATGGTGCGATCTCGCTCTGGCACGTTCCCAGCTGGCAGCCCATCGCCGCTCTCAATGCCCAGGGCAATACAGGCAGCAAAGTTGCATCGGAAGGGATTGCGTCGTTTGCGATCGCCTCAGATGGGAATTACCTGGTAGCAGGGGGTGCGAACGGCACCCTGTGGATTTGGGAGCGATCGCGATAGGACTACCAATGTTCGCAAGCGCCTGGAACTATCTCGGCAAATGAGGGTGGCCCTGTCTTGGCAAATGAGTATGAACTGGAAGCCTTTCACTCTATAGGTTTGAATGATTGAGATGAAGCGTTGCGCCCCCAATGCCCTCGATTGTAAGAATGGCTCGCCCGGAGGTGCAAGCTCCAGTGCACATGCGATCTCAGGCTAATCTGGTTTGCCTTCCTCTTGGTTTCGCGCTCGAGCTCGTTCCTCTTCATCCTGCTGTTTCTTCATCTGTCGGAGAGCTTCCTGACTCATCCCAAACACGAACCCACCGGCTGCTCCGACGATCCCGTACACTCGCTGCAAGCGTTGATAAACTTGGCTTTTGTAAGGTGGAGTAGCGACCTTATAAAGGAATATCAGCAAGAAAAATCCGATGAGAGCTGTCATCAGGCCGGAGAAGAGGATCCGCTTGCTGTTCATGCTATTGCTCCGGGTTCGTGTGGATATCGGTTGCTACGCCGGGTTTTCGCCTTCCTCGTAGCGTTGGGGTGCGGTCGGTTCGCCGGGTGTTGGTGCCTCTGGGTGCTTGCTGGTATTGCCGTTGTCGAACGCAGTCACCGCCGAAGATTGCTTTGGATCGGTTGGCGGCTCGTCGTCGCCGGATTCATGGCCGTCGGACTTGCCAAGAACTGCTGCTTCGATCTTCTTAATGACTACATAAAGGACGGGCACGAGGAGTAAGCTCAACACCGTTGCTACGGCTAAGCCGCCGAACAAGGCATAGCCAATTGCCCAACGCGAGGCGGCACCCGCACCGCTGGCGATCAACAGGGGGAAGAAGCCGGCAAGCGAGGAGATTGCCGTCATAATGATGGGTCGAAATCGCGACCCGGCAGCTGTCTTAGCCGCTTCGATCAAATTGAGTCCTTCCTCGCGCTTCTGGTTGGCAAATTCGACGATTAGAATTGCGTTCTTACTTGCCAAGCCGATCAACATCACGAGCGCGACGTTCACATAAACGTCATTCACCAGCCCGCGCATCGACACGAACCAGAGCGCCCCAAGCAAAGCCAGCGGCACGGTAAGCAGGATGATCAGCGGATCGATGTAGCTCTCATACTGCGCTGAGAGCGTGAGGAACACCATGATGATTCCGAAGCCGAAGATCAACACGGCAAGGCCGCCAGCTGCTATTTCCTCTTTGGCAATGCCGATCCACTCGCTTTGAGTTCCGGGGATCGCGGCTTCAGCTTCGGCTTTATTCATGGCCGCGATCGACTGACCGCTACTCGACCCCCGTGCGGGCAGTGCTTGCAGTTTGATCGCGCGATAGCCGTTGTAGTGGGTAATAATCGGGGGTCCCGTGATCGGCGTGATAGTTGCGAATTCGCCGAATGGGATCATTTTCCCGTCGCGCGATCGCACGTTAAGGTCTTTGAGGTCTTCAGGCGTGTTGCGATAATCTCCGACTGCTTGGATGTAGACCTTGTAAGTACGAGCACCGAGCAAGAAGTCATTGGCATACGACGAGCCGATAGTAGCACCGATGGTGGACAAGGCCTGTTGGTAATCGACGTTGGCTGCTTGTAAGCGCGTGCGGTCCAGCTCGATCGAGAGTTGGGGCGTGCCAGCAGTAAATTGCGTCCGCGCCGACCCGATGACTGGGTCTGCATTCGCCGCCTTCAGCACACCAGCCGCACTTTCAAGCAAATCGTCAATGGTCAGACGACCGCCGCTACGATCCTGGAACTGCAGTTCTTGCTCTCCGGTAATGGAGAAACCTTGAATGACTGGAGGGTTGAATGCTGCAACGATCGCTTGCTGGTTTTGGGAGAAATGGCGGTTGAACTTAGCGATCACGCTATCTGCAGAGGACTCGGAGTCCTTGCGCTCGCTCCAGGGTTCAAATCGTGCAAAAAAGAGTCCCTGATTTGAACCCGCTCCTTCAAAGCTGAAACCACTTGCCGTAAAGGTCGAGCTCACCTCGGGTAGCTCGAGGAGGAAGTCATCAACTTCACCCAGCACCTCGTCGGTAGTTGCAAGCGGCACGCCGTCTGGAGCTTGGACGATACCGAGCAAGATGCCTTGATCCTCTAGGGGAACGAAACCCGTGGGCACGCTCACGAACATGTAGTAGGTGGTCGCTATCCCGATTCCGAAAACGATCATCACCAGGAAACGCACGCGGATCAAGAAATCGACGAACGATTTATAGCTGCTCTGCAGCCAAGCGAGGGCCCGGTTGAAGGGGGTGAATATCCTATCCATCAGTCCACCCTGTTGTTTCCGACGCAACAGGATTGCCGACATACTCGGGCTAAAGCTAATGGCGTTGAACGTGGAAACCAACACTGCGAACGCCAGAATGAGCGCGAATTGTTGGTACAAAGCACCCGTCGTCCCAGGGAAAAACGCAACGGGAATAAACACGGCCATCAACACCAAAGACGTCGAGATAACTGCCCCAGTCAGTTCGCCCATCGCTTCGACCGAGGCTTCCTTTGCGGTCATCCCAGTTTCCATCTTGGTAGTGACCGCCTCTACGATGACGATCGCGTCGTCCACCACCAAACCTGTTGCCAGGATCAAACCAAACAATGTCAAGCTGTTGAGCGAGAAGCCGAACGCAAAGGCAAAGCCCAGCGCGCCGATCAACGCCACCGGAATGGCTACTGCCGGAATCACCGTCGTCCGCCAATCCTGCAAAAAGACAAAGATTACCGCAATCACGAGCCCAATTGCCTGAAGGAGCGTGATGACGACTTCCTTGATCGAGACCTCGATGAAATCCGTGGTGTCATAAACGAGCTCGTCTCCAAGTCCTGGGGGGTAATTCGCCCGCAGCTCGTCCATCGTTTCTTCAAGGCGCCGTCCGAGATCGAGCGCGTTACTTCCCGGAGCCTGATAGATGGCAATTCCAATACCGGGAACGCCATTCACGTAGCCGTTAGAGGTATAGGATTCCGCTCCCAGTTCTGCATAGCCCACATCGCGCAGGCGCACGAGCGTGCCATCGTCTTCCGTCTTCAACACCAAGTCTTCGAACTCGGCAGCATCTGCGAAGCGACCGCGGACTCGTAAAGGGAACTCATAGGCTTGCCCCTCGGGAACGGGCTCGGCACCGATCGTTCCCGCGCCGATCACGATGTTCTGGGCCTGCACGGCTGCCGTGACGTCGGGAACCGTCAACCCGCGACTGGCGAGCGCATCGGGATCGACCCAGAGTCGCATCGCATTGAATTTGTCGCCGAAAATCCGCGTGTCGCCCACGCCGCGCACGCGCTTGAGGGGGTCGATGATGTTGGCGTCGATGTAGTTGCTGAGAAAGATCGCATCGTACCGTTCGTCCGGCGAATAAATTCCGTAAATCCGCAAGATGCTGGTCGAAGCAGATTCGACGGTCACCCCAAGGCGCTGCGTGGGCTCGGGCAGCGATGATAGGGATTGAGAAACGCGGTTTTGAACGTTGACTTGGTTGATATCTTTGTCGGTGTACGACGGGAAAAACACCTGAATGCTGCTGTTGCCCGAATAACTTTGGGAGGTCATGTAGTCCATATCTTGGACGCCACTGATCTCCCTTTCGACGATCGTCGTAACGGTATCTTCAACGGTGTTCGCGTCTGCACCGGTGTAAAGCGCATTGACCTGCACCTGAATCGGGGCAATGTCGGGCACGTAGTTGATCGGCAGTAGGGGGATACAGATACCGCCGATCAAAAGGATGACCAGCGTGGTGACCGTCGTCAGGACCGGTCGTTTGATGAAGTTACCCGCAATGGAAAAGACAGCCATAACTGGTTCCTTACGACTCCGTTTGCGACGCTGCTGGTGATTGGGTCTGCGATCCTGCTTCTTGAGCCGATGTTTCTTGAATGGGGGCGCCGTCTCGCAATCTGAGAATGTTGGAAACGGCAACGCGATCGCCGGCTTCCAAACCGCTCACGACTTGAAAAGAGTCGCCCTGAACGTCACCAAGTTCCACGAGCTTTTGGACGACAACGGGTTGCCCCTCCGCCTCTTCGGCGACGAATGCAAACGAGCGCCCGCTGATCCTTGTGATGGCAATGGTCGGAACGAGCAAGCCGGGTCCGGTTTCCCAAATGATCCGCGCCTGAACGTATTGTCCGTCGCGTAGTTTGCCATCGGTGCCGGGAAAGAAGCGGGCTTTGGTCAGGATGAGCTGGGAATCGCTGTTTACAGTGGGAGCAATGAAATTAATAATCCCTTCACCGATCTGCTTGTTCGAAGCTGGGTCGTACAGTTCCACGATCAGCCCTTCGCGCAGCTGACCCGAACGGTTGGAGGGCACCTGAATGCGGAGGTCGAGGGCGCGGTTTTCGGCAACCGTGACTACGGCATCCCCAACGTTCAGAAAGTCGCCGACTTTAACGAGGATGTCGTCGAGGATGCCAGAAATCGGAGCGGTGACCGTTTTAAACCCTAAGGTGATGCGCTGGGTTTCCACATCGGCTTCAGCACGCCGTACGCCGGCCTCGGCTTGAGCGATCTGAGCTCTGGCAGCCTCTACGCGATCGGCGGCGGCGGCGAGAGAGTTGGTAGCCTCGTCGAGTTCCTGACTGGCTTGGTCGTAGCGAATCTCCCCGATCGCGCCTTGCTCGACGAGGAATTCGGCGCGCGCGAAATTAACTTCCTTGAGCTCGAGATTTGACGCGGCAGTCGCGAGCTCGGCTTCGGAAACGCGCAACTCCTGACGGGCCGTATCGAGCACGGCTTCGGCACTGGCACGTTGAGCGATCGCTGCATCGAGCTGCGTGGCAGTTTGATCGGGCTCGATTTCCAAGAGCACCGTTCCCGGCTGAACGGATTGCCCATCTTGGACCGTGACTTTGACAATGCGACCTTGAATCTCGGACCTAACAACGGCAAGCTCGGTGGCTTCAAGGTTGCCGACGAAACGCGAGCTCGTTTCAATGGTGCCGGAAGAGACCGCCGCTAACGTGACCCTAACCGGAGGCGGGGCGCTAGCCTTAGGCTCGCTGCTACAAGCGGCACTCAGGACAATAGCGGACAAGGCTGCCCCGATCGCAAACGGACGCAGCGACAGACGGAGAACGGTGCGGCGAACTGAGTTCATGGCTGACAGCTCGATCGAAGCTGTGGCAAACACAGGTAATAGATGTCGATCGCAACTCATTTCAGCGTCAGGATAGTGCGATCGCCTATATGGTACATGACTCTTTTAGTCTAGTGGGCATCTGTAAAAATAAGGATTCAGCCGCGAGCCTAGCCAGTATCAACGGCAACATTTCCAAGTAAATAACTGCTTGGGGAGTGTCAAGTTATTTTTATATGTAAGTGAATCTCAGTTGGTGAAGAATCTGAGATACTCGATGGCAAATCGCGCTAGCGCCGACTTCCTTTATACCAACGGCATCGTCTAGTTCTCGGCAATTTTCGCCAGCCCTAGGTAGAGCATCTTAAAGACCGCTTTTTCTGAAAAAAGCGACCCCTTGGTCTTCAATATCTTCCCCAATAATTACTTCGGCAATTCAATCGTGTTGGTCGTGTCAATCACTCGCCGGATTTCCTGCGGGAAATTGAAGTAGGGGATAACTTGCTCCTAGTGTCGAAACCCGATCGCGCTGATGGTTGGGTAGGTGGCTTCCGATTGCTAGGCAAATTCCGCTCGCGCATCCTCGGCGATAGACTGAAGTCTATTCATACGTTTCAGAGCTCCTGTCCGTTTTATGCCCCCGTCAAAGGGTCGCTCCTTCAATATCAGCATTCCCGAGGCCTTGTAGAAGGTCGTATTGCGACTTCAACCCGATCGGGGACCCTCAGATATCGACCGGAACACGATCGCGTTTGCCGTCCTGCTTGTCAACGACGACTCGGTAGCCGATCGGAATTGGCGCAACGCGGTCATTCCAATTAACGACGAGCTAACGGGTGATTCCACCGCTCGGTAGCTGTCCGCGTGCGACCGTTACTTTGCCTTGCCACTTCGGAAATGGACGCCATCTCTCCGCGATCGGGACGCGGTAACGGGCGTGCGGGCTCGGAAAATCGTGTTTCAATGGGCAGGAGACCCGACCTGCGACACCCGAGAGGCACCTGAAAACATGCATTTGCAGCGCGCGAGCGGTATCCTGCTTCATCCGACTTCCCTCCCCAGCCGTTACGGAATCGGCGACCTCGGTCCAGAAGCCTATCGCTTTGTCGATTTCCTTGCCGGGAGCGGTCAGCAGCTATGGCAGGTCCTGCCGTTAGGTCCCACGGGTTATGGAAATTCGCCGTATCTGTCGTATTCGGCGCTAGCGGGCAATCCGTTGTTGATCAGTCCCGATATCCTGCGCCAAGAGGGCTTGCTTGAAGACAAGGATCTCGAAGGCATCCCCGACTTCCCCAGCGATCGCGTAGACTTCGATCGCGTCTATCAAACCAAGTTTCCGCTCTTCCACCGGGCGTTTCAAGCGTTCAAGACGGCTGAAAAAGCAACCGTGCATGCCGGCGAGAACGATAACGATGGCGATAACGAAGGCGAAGACGATACCTACCAGGTCTTTTGCGATCGCCACGCGCATTGGCTCGACGACTTTGCCTTATTCATGGCGATTAAAGATGCCTACGGCGGCAAAGGCTGGCATCGATGGGACGAGGCGATCGCTCGGCGCGAGCCAGAAGCCCTTGCGGATTGGCGCGGGCGGCTGTCGGAAGAGGTGGGCTTCCACAAATACCTACAGTTCGAGTTCTATCGGCAGTGGCAGAACCTCAAGACCTACGCCAACGAGCGCAGCATCTACATCCTCGGCGACATCCCGATTTACGTCGCCCACGACAGCATGGCCGTCTGGGCACACCAGGATATCTTCCACCTCGACGAGGAAACCCTCGAACCCGCGCTGATGGCTGGCGTCCCGCCCGATTACTTCAGCAAAACGGGCCAGCTCTGGGGCAATCCGGTCTACAACTGGGAGCAAATTCAACTCAATCACTTCAAGTGGTGGCTCAGCCGGTTTGAAGGCACTCTCGATTACGTCGATATCATCCGTATCGATCACTTCCGCGGCTTTGAAGCCTTCTGGGCAGTGGAGAAAGGCGAGCCCGACGCGCGGAACGGACGCTGGATCGAAGCACCGGGGGAAGAGTTCTTCACGCTACTGAACGAACAGCTCGGCGACTTGCCGATTGTGGCGGAAGACTTGGGCATCATCACACCCGAGGTAGAAGCCCTGCGCGATCGCTTCAGCTTCCCGGGTATGAAGATCTTGCACTTTGCCTTCGGCTCGGACCCGGGCAATCCGTATTTGCCGTTTAATTACAACAACCGTAACTGCATCGTTTACACGGGCACTCACGACAACGACACGACTATCGGCTGGTTCTCGCAGCTGAGCGATTGGGAGCGCGGTCGCGTCGAAGCGCATCTCGGCTGCATTGTTCCTGAAGGCATTCAGTGGAGCTTGATCCGGATGGCGTTGAGTTCGGTGGCGGATTTGGCGATCGTGCCGCTACAGGACGTACTCGGGCTGGGTAGTGATGCGCGCATGAACACGCCTAGTTGCCCGGAAGGGAACTGGTACTGGCGTTACGCCGAAGCCGACCTCACCGACGAGCTACGCGATCGCCTCCGCGATCTGACCGTCATGTTCGGTCGCGCGCCCGCTCATTGGGACTAACTGGCTCGCCGGTAAACGCGGTGGAGCTGCGCTAGATTCGGGGTCGGGGCTTAAAATCGGGTGGCGCTCGCACTCCCGGTCTAACTGGCTCGTGCGATCGCTGCCCCATCTGACACCATCGGTCTAGCTTGCTCGTCCTCCTTTCGCCGACCTCGGCGCGCCCAACAGCCATGCCCACTCGCCGCCAACTACTGACCGGAATGAGCGCGCTCGCGATCGCCCAACTTGCGGGGTGTGGCTGGCGCGGTGCGGATCTGCGCGTGCGTTTGCTGCAGGGATCGTTACCCCCGCAGCTGGTCGGAGCGTTCCGAAGAGAGTTTGGCGATCGCCTCGATGCCAAAATCCGCCCCGTCAGGCAGTTGAAGGAGATTGCCGATCGCCTCGAACTATTGCACGACCCGAGCAAGCGATCGCTACTGCAGGGCTTGTTGGCTTTCGGACAATCGCCCGTTCCCGCCGACTTGGCAACCCTCGGCGACTTCTGGTTGACCGAAGCGATCGCCGATGGACTGCTGCAGCCTCTAGAGGTGGAGTCGATTCCCGGCTGGGAGCGCGTCCCGGAACCATGGCAGGCAGCCGTGCGGCGCGACAAAATCGGCCGGTTTGCGGCAGATGGCAACTTTTGGGGCGCGCCCTACCGCTGGGGCTGCACCGCGATCGCCTACCGCAGCGACCTGTTTGCCGACAACGATCTCGAGCCGCCACAAGATTGGTCCGACCTCTGGCGGCCGGAGCTGCGCGATCGCTTTTCGCTGCTGAACCACCCGCGCGAAGTCATCGGGCTGACCCTGAAGAAACTCGGGCGATCCTACAACACCCCAGATCTCGCAAGCGTCCCCGAGCTTCAGACTGAGCTAGACGCCTTGCAGGAGCAAGTTAAGTTCTACAGCTCAGACAATTACCTGCAGCCGCTGATGCTCGGACATACTTGGCTGGCCGTCGGGTGGTCGGCAGATTTCCTCGCGCTGCGATCGCGCTACCCGGCCCTCAAAACCATCATGCCGCGTTCGGGAACGGCATTGTGGACCGAAACTTGGGTGCAACCGCGATCGGCACGGACTGAACCCACCAAGCTGAGAGAGGAGTGGCTCGGATTTTGGTGGCGGCCGGACATTGCCGCACGCCTTACTGAACTGAGTGATGCAGCTTCGCCGGTATTGCTCGCGCTCGATCCAGAGGTGATTCCCCCGACGGTACGTGGGGAATCGGTCCTCTACCCCAATACCGGCGTGCTGGATGCCTGCGAATTTTTGTCGCCGCTGACGCTTTCCGCGCGGCAGCAGTATCTGAGCCAATGGCGGCAGTTGCGCGAGCGTCGTCGTGCTTGACGCTGCGACCGCCTCATCTTAATGGTTGTAGGGGTTGACCGCATGCTCTTGCCAACAGCTTCCGACTTGACAAGCGGCTTGCTGCTGGTTAAGGGTGCGATCTCAGCTCCGCGTAATTACTTGCCGTACCTGAATCTTCAGATGAGGATGCTGCAGGAATTGCTGTCATCGGACTCGGATAGTATTCTGGCGGATTGGGTATGACCGGCGGTTTATCGCGATTTTGGTGGAGGTACGCGCGTGCAAGTAATCCCGACTGCAATTCCCGATGTGGTCGTGCTCGAACCGGAGGTGTATGGCGACGATCGCGGTTTCTTCAGCGAAAGCTATAACCGTAACGGTTTCAACGCGGCTATCGGACGCGAGGTAGAGTTCGTCCAGGACAATCACTCGCGATCGGCGCGCAACGTTCTGCGCGGACTGCACTATCAAATTCAGCAGGCACAAGGCAAGTTGGTGCGGGTAGTTACTGGAGACGTGCTGGATGTCGCCGTGGACTTGCGCCGGAGCTCGCCGACGTTTGGTCGGTGGGTTAGCTGCCGAGTGAGTGCGGACAACAAACGGCAGATGTGGGTACCGGAAGGCTTTGCGCACGGATTTTACGTGCTATCAGAATTTGCCGACTTTCTCTACAAAACCACGAACTACTATGCGCCGCAGCACGAACGCTCGCTGCTGTGGAACGACCCCGAGGTCGGCGTCGTGTGGTCCGAGGAACCGATTGCACCCGTGCTCTCGCGCAAAGATCGCGAAGGCAAGCCCCTGAGTGTAGCGGAGGTGTATCCGTGAGTGCCGACACCTATCCGACGAAAACGCTTTTGCTCGGTGCAGCCGGCCAGCTCGGTAGCGAGCTCGTGCCATTGTTATCCGCCCGCAGCGAAGTTGTGGCGGTGACGCGCGATCGCCTCGATCTATCTCAGCCAAAGCAGCTGCGCGGTTTGGTTGAAGACGTGCGCCCGGACGCGATCGTGAACGCGGCTGCATACACGGCGGTTGACAAAGCCGAGGCCGAGCCGGACCTTGCACGAGCAGTCAACGCCGATGCCCCGACTGCGCTAGCAGCCTACGCTCGGGATGCCGGTATTCCCTTGCTGCACGTATCCACCGATTACGTCTTCGACGGGAGTAAAGGTTCGCCCTATCGCGAAGACGACCCGACCGGACCGCTCGGCATTTACGGCGCAACCAAACTGGCCGGAGAGCGAGGCATCCGCGCGACCTGCGATCGCTACGGCATCGTGCGGACGGCATGGGTATACGGGTCGCGCGGCAAGAGCAATTTCGTCAAAACCATGCTTCGTCTTGGTAAGGACCGAGAGGAGCTGCGCGTGGTCTGCGACCAAATCGGTTCCCCGACGTGGACTGGCGACCTCGCTCGGGCGATCGCCGAGTTACTGCCCCATCTGAACGATCGCGATCGCGCCGGAATCTACCACTGCACCAACAGCGGTGTTGCGAGCTGGTACGATTTTGCCGTTGCCATTTTCGAGGAAGCGCGCGTCCTGGGTTTTCCACTGAAAATCGAAGGCGTGCGGGCGATCGCGACTCACGAATACCCTACCCCTGCCAAGCGTCCGGCCTATTCGGTGCTCGACGGGGAAAAACTGGCCGGGCTGCTGGGCGATCGCTTACCACACTGGCGCATCAGCTTGCGACAAATGCTACGGGAGTTTTAAAGATACCCAAGCTTCAACGGCACTGCTCACCAAAGGGGGAGATGAGTGCCAAGCCACATTTCATCAACATCTCAGCGATTGTGAACGGCCTCTCGGCTAAGCCCTCTTCATCGCCAACGTCACTCCCTTCTCCAGCAAAGGATGTACTCACACCCAGTTGTTCCCCAACTGCAACACCATCACACGGCGTCGAAGCCCTACTAATTTCTTCGCATCCAAATTCTGCTGCCGACGGTAGCCGCTGCATCGGTTCCGCAGACTTGTATTGCAGGCTTCTTATTTATGCCCATGCACTTCCTCTGCGCCAATGATAACCGTTTAAGGATGCTTGGTTTAGTACCATACTCGTCGCGGTCGCCCATGGGACCACTGAACCTAGCCTGCCACTGCCAGCCCCTCGCGCCACACCTGCCGATCACGACTCCAGGATACTGAGCTCGCGAAAGCCATTGGTGGGTGACTGACCCGAGACTCTGGCGTAGCGGCGCTCCCCATCGGCGCAATGTAGCACGCAGACCCCCGGAGACGCCCAGTCCCAAAACTCACCCATAGCCCGAGCGAAACACTGTGCTTTGCACAGCCCCATCCAACTGCCAATCAAGATGCGGCTTTTGCGCTCCTGTCAACTTGACGCCCGCCCTGGACTTGGCTAGCCCTGATGCCAAATTGAAAAAAGGGAGTAACGGATGCCATCGGTAGAAACAGCGACCCGAGGAAACTAAACGCTCACGGAATATGACTTCATTCTCGGCGCCCTATCTATCATGCATATTCTTTGATTTGGTATGACTTTTTCCATTGTCTTTTGGTGAGCAAAATTAGCAGGTTTTCGGGGTGCTCGAAGGCCTTATTATCCCATTGTCAAATCTCAATAGCTTCGGCTTGTTGAGAATCGCTACAAGAACTAAAGCCCTTGCTGCCC